>JBOFJM010000342.1:0-7275 GCA_051656825.1 Kluyvera sp. | reverse complement strand
GGGCGCGGCGGGCAGCCAGGAATATACACATCTACCGGAATAAACTTATCGACGCCCTGCACGACGGAGTAAATGTCGTACATACCGCCGGAGTTGGCGCAAGCACCCATCGAAATCACCCACTTCGGCTCAAGCATCTGGTCATACAGACGCTGAATAACCGGGGCCATTTTGGTGAAGCAAGTCCCCGCGACCACCATCAGGTCTGCCTGACGTGGCGAGGCACGCAATACTTCCGCACCAAAACGCGCAACGTCATGCACCGCAGTGAATGACGTCACCATTTCTACGTAGCAGCAAGAAAGGCCGAAGTTGTATGGCCAGATTGAGTTCTTACGACCCCAGTTGACCATGTCATGCAACGCGTGTTCGAGTTTCCCCATATACACGCTTTTGTTCACCTCCTGCTCCAGAGGGTCGGTCACGATCTCCTGTTTTTGCAGGGGGTAACGGTCGTTCTCACCGTTAGGATCTATGCGGGTGAGCGTATAATCCATCTTATTGCCTCGCTTTTACTGCGTATTACGGTTAGTGACGCTGTCGGTTTCTGGGTTTACCAGCGTGCGGCGAGAACGCGCAGGCGTCCAATCGAGCGCGCCAATGCGAACGAGGTAAACCAGACCAGCCAGCAGCACAAATATGAAAATGGCGGCTTCGACAAAGCCAACCCAACCGCTTTCACGGATAGACGTTGACCAAGCGTAAAGGTAAAGCGCTTCAACGTCGAAGATGACGAAGAACATGGCGACCAGATAGAACTTAGCCGACAAACGCAAACGTGCGGAGCCTACAGAGTCGATGCCCGATTCAAATGGGGTATTTTTGCTTCTGGCGCGCGCGCGACCACCAAGGTACCAGCCGCCTATCAACATCAAGCAGCAAAGACCAATGGCAATGATAAGAAAGATAGCGAATGCCCAGTGATGAGCGATGATTTCAGTGGATGTTGACATACACAAAGCTTTACCAAATAGGTAGCATTACCACCTCTGCTCTTACTGGCAGATGGACGCTACATCGATTCATGGGGAGGATTAAAAAACCTACAAACAGCCCAATTCGAAACATAGACCGCAAAATGTTGAGGTTTTTTACTCCTTTCTATAACCTTTTGTCAACTTTAACAAAAGTTTCCTCACATTAATTTACATCAAGTGCACTTCATTAACATTACGTGCCTTTTGATTCGATTCGACTCCGTTGACCTTGCGGTTTACCGGTTGGTGAATCGTGTCCGTTCTGTAGCAACAACAAGTATTACTCTACTATTTTGACAGGATTTCCAGAGGATTCCCCCCCCTCATGAGGGGTATTTTCTTGATCTAAGACACACTTTTGTTAATCCGGCCTGAAAAACGGCAACAATCTATCCGTTTTTTTAACATTAGCAGGAGATATGACTTCAGGGGTGATGATACGGCTCACAGATATGGAAACAATTCTAATTATATGATTACAATCACATTAATTGATTTATTTTTTCCCTGTTATCGCGTAGGCACAAAAAAAGAACCGTAAACTACTTTTTTTTCATCTACGATTCTTTTTTGCAGTTACATTCTGTTACCAGATTTCAACAGGGATGTTAATCAATATCCCCGCTAAACGTGAGTGAATTTTCCCCCTCTTCAGGAGTATATATTCCTGCCAGTGTCCATGGCTCGTGACGTGATTCCTGCGACTGGAAAATCATCTCCGCCAGCTCATTTTCGCTATCTGGGTTATAGCTCAAACAGTATTCAGTTTCCGGCAAAATAGGCATCCCTTCAGCTTTACCTAACGCACGGAGATCCGGGCTCATCATTTCAACCGGACGACCGGTAATCCCCAGACCCGCTTTTACTGCCGCACGAACGGCAGAAAGCGTGGAAGCAACGTACGCTAAACGCCATGCGATACCGGCTTGATCCAGCGTTTGGATAATCATATCGCGGAACGGGCTTGGATCGTCGAGCAGCACCAGCGGTACTGGCTCCTCAGGACGCAACGTAAACTCAGCGGCACAGTACCAAAGCGTAGGCGACGTACGCAGGACTGTCGATTCAAAACCTTCCAGTGGGTGCGTGGTTAACGCTAAATCAACCTGCTGCTCTTTGAGCATTTCGGCAATAACACAGTGGCGTTTTACGCGGACATCCAGCGCCAGCTTCGGGTATGCCGAACTGATGCGGTTTAACAGAAACGGCAAAATAGCGTCAGAGGATTCGTCAGACGATCCTAATATAAGCTGCCCCTGAAGGCTGCTAAACATTAATGATGTACATGCTTCGTCATTGAACCGCAAAATTTTTCGCGCGTAGCCAAGCAGTTGGATCCCGTGTTCAGTCAGCAGTTTATTGCGACCGTGGCGCGCAAACAGTTCTTTGCCGACCAGTTGTTCCAGGCGCTGCATTTGCTGGCTTACCGCAGATTAAGTGCGACGAACAGCAGCAGCGGCGGCTGCAAAAGTGCTTAAGTCAGCAACAGCAACAAAAGTTCTCAGTAGGTCAAGATCGAGATTCAGTATCGGACGATTGGCATTTATCATATTAATCCACTTACAGGTGCGGAAACCGACCTGCCTTATTGATGCTGCACTCAAAAATTTCAGGCTAATCCCTTAAATCATCTTTCATCAACTGTTGATGAATGACTACCTGACGAGCGTCAGTATTAAAATTGTCTGCTGCTACAATCAACAACAGTTCCTTTCGCAATATATCTTTTAGCCCTATGACTATTTATCTGTCTCTCCCAGAGCGATGCTTCACATAAGAAGCAGCAGGAAACAACATTGCGATAATGAATCAGGGAGAATGCCATGCGCATAAAAAAAGCAACAAACCCATTGAATAACATCATATTACAAAGAAAACACTGATAACCATCAACAGAACGGGTTGATTAGCGCCGTACAAGCGGAGACATATTAACCGAAAACCATAAATTTTATAAGTCTACATAAGATCTATCTCAAACATGAAAACGGTTTAGAATCAAAACAATTTAAGAAAGCTAACAAATCACCTTAAATACTTTTCAAAATATAAGAAAATATTAATTTTCATCTGAAGAAACCATTAACATCAACTTCACATTAATGAGTATCAAGCCTAATACTTATTAGCGGATATTTAATTAAATATTAAAATCATTGATGAGTTCTTAAATTATTTCAGCAAAAACATAACCTAAGCTAAATCTTTTCTTTTACATTAGAGATAAACTCTGGAATTCATTAAAATAATGGTTAATTGAACTATTAAACAATGAATAGGCAAAATATCAGATAATGATAGTCATGAGATGACAGTAAAAAACAATGCACCAACAAGATGAGATGTACGAAATCTTCTCCTGTTAACCCTTCAAAACCACGGGGATGGGGAGTACATTGTTCGGTGCTGACTTCCACGGCAGGGAGTGGCGATAACAGCTAAAAAGGTCAAAGATTCATGTCCCCCATCGAAAAATCCAGCAAGTTAGACAACGTTTGTTACGACATTCGTGGCCCTGTTCTCAAAGAGGCCAAGCGCCTTGAAGAAGAAGGCAATAAGGTTCTTAAGCTCAATATCGGTAACCCCGCCCCTTTCGGGTTTGACGCGCCGGATGAAATTCTGGTTGATGTGATTCGCAACCTGCCCACTGCGCAAGGCTACTGCGACTCCAAAGGCCTGTACTCCGCGCGTAAAGCGATTATGCAGCACTACCAGGCGCGCGGTATGCGCGATGTTACGGTAGAAGATATTTATATCGGCAACGGCGTTTCTGAGCTTATCGTGCAAGCGATGCAGGCGTTGCTGAACAGCGGCGATGAAATGCTGGTACCCGCCCCAGACTATCCGCTGTGGACGGCTGCCGTTTCCCTCTCCAGCGGCAAGGCGGTGCATTATCTGTGCGATGAATCTGCTGGCTGGTTCCCTGACCTTGACGATATCCGCGCGAAAATCACTCCACGGACTCGCGGCATTGTTATCATCAACCCGAATAACCCGACCGGCGCAGTCTACTCAAAAGAGCTGTTGCAGGAGATAGTGGAAATCGCTCGCGAACATAACCTGATTATCTTCGCCGACGAAATTTACGACAAGATCCTCTACGATGCCGCTCAGCACCACTCGATCGCCGCACTGGCTCCCGATCTGCTGACCGTGACCTTTAACGGCTTGTCCAAAACCTATCGCGTTGCCGGTTTCCGTCAGGGCTGGATGGTACTTAACGGGCCGAAAAAACACGCTAAGGGCTATATTGAAGGGCTGGAAATGCTCGCCTCTATGCGCCTTTGCGCCAACGTTCCGGCGCAACATGCCATTCAGACTGCGCTGGGCGGCTATCAGAGCATCAGCGAATTTATCACCCCTGGCGGCCGTCTTTATGAACAGCGTAACCGCGCGTGGGAGCTTATCAATGAGATCCCTGGTGTTTCCTGTGTGAAACCGCAGGGCGCGCTGTACATGTTCCCCAAAATCGACGCTAAGCGCTTTAACATCCATGACGACCAGAAAATGGTGCTGGATTTCCTGCTTCAGGAGAAAGTGCTGCTGGTTCAGGGTACAGCATTCAACTGGCCGTGGCCGGATCACGTGCGTATCGTAACGTTACCGCGTGAAGACGATTTGGAAATGGCCATTACGCGTTTTGGTCGCTTCCTGTCTGGCTATCGTCAGTTGTAATACCTGCCTGGCCGCTGGATTTGCATCCGGCGGCCATCTCTGCGCACAATGCCTTTACTGAAGTCACTGAGTAAGGGTTGTTATGAATCAGAGTCATTTTTTTGCCCACCTCTCCCGCCTGAAGTTAATCAATCGTTGGCCGCTGATGCGCAATGTGCGCACCGAAAACGTCTCTGAACACAGTCTCCAGGTTGCGATGGTCGCCCACGCGCTTGCGGCGATTAAGAATCGTAAATTCAATGGTCAGGTAAATGCCGAGCGAATTGCACTGCTGGCGATGTATCACGACGCCTCTGAAGTGCTTACCGGCGATCTCCCTACGCCCGTGAAGTATTTCAATTCGCAGATAGCCCAGGAATACAAAGCGATTGAGAAAATCGCCCAGCAGAAACTGCTCGATATGGTGCCGGAAGAACTGCATGATATTTTTGCGCCGCTGATCGATGAGCACCAAAGCAGCGACGAGGAAAGAGCGATTGTGAAGCAGGCCGACGCATTATGCGCGTACCTGAAATGCCTGGAAGAATTGTCGGCAGGCAATAACGAATTCCTGCTGGCGAAGGGGCGTCTTGAGAAGACCCTGGCAGAACGCCGCAGCGACGAGATGGATTATTTTATGGCGGTATTTGTGCCGAGCTTCCATTTGTCACTGGACGAAATCAGCCCAGATTCACCGCTGTAGCCTCCCCCTTAATGCCTGATGGCGCTGCGCTTATCAGGCCTACACAGATTTGTAGGCCGGATAAGGCGAAGCCGCCATCCGGCAATGGGTATTAGAACGGGAACAGAATCGGAATCAGCACTACGCATACCACCATCACCATCAGCGTAAACGGCACGCCGATTTTGATAAAATCGCTAAAGCTGTATTTCCCTAGCCCCAACACCAGCGTGTTAACTGGCGAAGAAACTGGGGTCATAAAAGCTGCGGAAGCCGCCATCGCCACCACCATGGCAAACGGATAAGGCGACACGCCCATAGATTGTGCCGTCGCCAGCGCAATCGGCGCCATCAATACAGCCGTAGCGGTGTTCGAAATAAACAGCCCAATAGCCGCACACATCACACACAGGCAACCCAGCATCAGGTATGGCCCCTGCCCGCCGCCCACTTCCATCAGCCCTTTGACCACCAGATCCACCCCGCCGGTTTTTTGCAACGCCAGCGCGAACGGCATCATGCCGACAATCAAAATAATGCTCGGCCAGTGAATAGACTTATACGCACTCTGCGCGTCAATACAGCGGAATTTGCCCATCAGCAGACAGGCGATAATCGCGGCAATCGGATTAGGAATTTCATCGGTTAGCATCAATGCCACCATCAGCACCAGGCAGAAAATCGCATGTGGCGCCTGGCTGTGCGCCGGTGACGCGTCACTGACCTCCTCCGGCAAATTGAGCACCACAAAGTCGCGGCCATTTTGCCCCAGTTGACTAATCAGCTTCCAGTTGCCCACCACCAGCACGATATCACCCAGTTGAAGCGGCTCATCAACTACCGAACCGTCCAGCGCCTGACCGTCACGTTTAAGCCCCACCACGTTGAGGCCATAACGGGTACGAAAGCCCATTTCGCGCACCGTTTTCCCCAGCAGTTCAGATTCTGGGATCAGCGAGACTTCCGCCATCCCCACATCCAGCGCCTGGTCAGAAAAATACTCGCCGCGCAGTATCATCGGCTCCAGCATCTGCTCACCGCAGAACTGACGTAAATCGACATCCGCCGCCGACATATCAATTAACAGCACATCGCGCGCACGGAATTCCGAAACCCCGTTCACATTGACGATCACCCGGCGAAAACGACGCCAGCGCTCCACACCAATAATGTTGGCGCCGTAACGCTCGCGCAGCTTCATGTCATCAAGGCGTTGACCAATCATCGGTGAACCAGGGCGAATAGCGAGGCGGCGCGCACGGCCAGTTAAGCGGTAGTCTTTAATCAGGTCGCGGAAGGTACTGCGCTTGCGACCATCGCGCGGCAGACCATTTTCATCACCCTTAAGCATAAAGCGCATGATAAGCATGTAAAAAATGCCTAGCACCAGCACCACAAGGCCAATAGGCGTGACGCTAAAGAAGCCAAAACCTTCCAGCCCTTCACGAATGAGTTCACTGTTAATCACCAGGTTCGGCGGTGTTGCCACCAGCGTCATCATGCCGCTGATAAGGCCAGCAAAACTGAGCGGCATCATTAAACGCGAGGGGGAGGTATTCATGCGCATCGACACGCTCAGCACCACTGGGATAAAAATAGCGACGACCCCAGTCGAGCTCATAAACGCCCCCAGCCCAGCCACCGTGAGCATCAGGAAAACCAGCATTTTGGTTTCGCTATTCCCTGCAACCTGCACCAGCCAGGCCCCCATTTTGGTTGCCACACCGGTACGTACCAGCCCATCGCCGATAATAAATAGCGCGGCAATCAAAATTACGTTGGGGTCGCTAAAACCGGAAAACGCTTCACTGAGTGTCAGCGTGCCACTGAGGACAAACGCCACAATAATGCCCAACGCGATAGCATCCATGCGCACTTTACCGGTAGCAAACAGCACCACCGCAATCGCTAACAAACAGAGCACCCAAATCAATTCACCGTTCACAGCACATCCTTGTTATC
>JBOFJM010000341.1:0-1588 GCA_051656825.1 Kluyvera sp. | reverse complement strand
TGCGAACGGGAAACGCCGGTGATTTTTTCTGCCCACGCTGGCGTATACGCTTTCACGTCATCGTAGCTGGTTGCGCAGTTTTCATCGTTCAGACCGCGTTCCAGGCCGTAGTTCGCCATAGTCAGGTCGTAAACGGTGGTCACCAGTACGCTGGAACCGTCTGCCAGTTTCAGGCGTTTTACCGGCAGTTTGTGCAGCAGGATGTTTTCCAGTTCAACGTTGGTGAAATGCTCGGTGCCGTCGCCGCCAAAGTATGGGAAACCAACCTGAGCGATTTCATCGTGGCTACCCAGCAGGCTAAGGCGCAGCTGAATATCTTCGCCAGTTTTGCCATCGCGCTGTTCCAGGTTCCACTTACCTTTGTCGCCCCAACGGAAACCGATAGAGCCGTTCGGCGCAGTCATCTCACCTTTTTCATCAAAGGCGACTGTTTTCCATTCTGGGTTTTGTTCCTGGCCCAGTGCGTCAACCAAATCAGCCGCGCGCAGCATACGGCCTGCCGCGTAGTAACCGTCGCGTTCTTCCAGCATGACCAGCATCGGCATGTCGGTGTAACGGCGAACGTAGTCGGTGAAGTACTGGCTCGGTTTGTCAAGGTGGAATTCACGCAGCATAACGTGACCCATCGCCAGCGCCATTGCCGCATCAGTCCCCTGCTTAGGAGCCAGCCACAGGTCGCACAGTTTGGCGATTTCGGCGTAGTCCGGGGTGATAGCAACGGTTTTAGTCCCTTTATAACGAACTTCGGTAAAGAAGTGCGCATCCGGGGTACGGGTCTGCGGTACGTTGGAACCCCAGGCGATGATGTAGCTGGAGTTGTACCAGTCGGCAGATTCTGGAACGTCGGTCTGCTCACCCCAAGTCTGCGGCGATGCAGGAGGTAAATCGCAGTACCAGTCGTAGAAGCTCAGGCAAGTACCGCCGATAAGCGACAGGTAACGCGCACCGGAAGCGTAGGAAACCATCGACATCGCCGGAATTGGCGAGAAGCCAGCGACACGGTCTGGGCCGTAGTTTTTCACGGTATAAACGTTGGAAGCAGCAATCAGTTCATTCACTTCCTGCCAGGAGGAGCGAACGAAACCACCGCGCCCACGCGCTTGTTTGAAACTTTTTGCTTTATCGGCATCTTCAATGATGGATGCCCACGCATCAACCGGATCGCTGTGCAGTTTTTTCGCGTCACGCCACATTTTCATCAGGCGTTTACGCATCAGCGGATATTTCAGACGGTTGGCGCTATAGAGATACCAGGAGTAGCTCGCACCACGAGGGCAGCCGCGAGGTTCGTGGTTCGGCATATCTGGACGAGTACGCGGATAGTCGGTCTGCTGGGTTTCCCAGGTGACGAGGCCATTTTTGACATAAATTTTCCAGCTGCAAGAACCGGTGCAGTTCACGCCGTGCGTTGAACGAACCACTTTGTCATGCTGCCAGCGCTGGCGGTAACCATCTTCCCAATCCCGGTTGGTATTTAAAGTCTGTCCGTGCCCATCGGCAAATGTTTCGCCCTTTTGTTTAAAGTAACGAAACCGGTCCAGGAATTTACTCATCAGGTCTCTCCTGTATGGAGCCTGGCGGCTCTCTG
>JBOFJM010000340.1:0-1508 GCA_051656825.1 Kluyvera sp. | reverse complement strand
GAGATCCCCTCCGTCCCGTTGTAGTTGCCTTCCTGGGTTGCCGTCAGCAGTGGATGCAGTACCTTGATAGGTGCTTTAAACATCTCGACGAATTCCATAATCCCCTGGTTGGCGCGGCACAACGCGCCCGAATAACCATAGGCGTCGGGATCGTTCTGGGCGTAATGCTCCAGTTTGCGGATATCCACTTTCCCCACCAGCGCGGAGATATCCTGGTTGTTCTCATCACCCGGCTCGGTTTTGGCGATAGCGATTTGTTCCAGAATCGACGGCCAGACTTTCACCACGCGGAATTTGGTAATATCACCGCCAAAGTCATGCAGCCGTTTAGCCGCCCACGGTGACATAATCGTGCCGAGATAGCGGCTTGGCACGCCGTATTCTTTGTCCAGAATCTGCGCGTCTTCTTGCGGGTTAAACAGGCACAGCGGATGATCGTTAACCGGGCTGCGCTCACCGTTAGCGCTAAGTACGTAAATCGGCACGCGCTGCATCAACGATTTCAGGCGTTCAGCCAGCGACGATTTACCGCCACCAACCGGCCCCAATAAATAGAGAATTTGCTTCTTCTCTTCCAGTCCCTGGGCGGCGTGTTTCAGATAAGAAACAATCTGCTCAATGGCTTCTTCCATACCATAGAATTCTTCGAACGCCGGATAGCGCCCGATGACTCGGTTCGAAAAGAGACGGGAAAGCCGTGGTTCCTGGGCAGTATCCACCATTACAGGCTCGCCAATAGCCGTTAATAGCCGTTCTGCTGCGTTAGCATAGGCACTGCGATCTTGCCGACAAATGGCAAGGAACTCCTGCAATGTGAACTCTTCGTCCTTGGCAGCTTCATAACGCTGGCGATAGTGATCGAATATATTCATGGTATGCCGTCCTTTCGTTTTTTAGCACAGGTTAAGAGCCGTTGGTATGAATAATGGAGGCTCCTGGAAGAGGTAAGCTAAACGCCGCTCACTGGGTTATTCAGCAACCCGTGTGCCAGATTGTTGGACAATTAACGTTAACGTGCGCTGTGATTACACCTTCTAAAAATAAGCGTAGATGGCATTTGCAAAACTTGCATGGCGATAAAATCGAATTTCAATGACATATCAATAACTCATCAAAAAATTGCACCATTAATTCTTTTAATCATTTTTGCGCTTTCATATGCTTGTCACGCATTTGCAAGCGGGCTGCCATAATGGCGCCGAATAATGACCGGTCGTTCTGTGCAAATGTGGGTAAAAAATTTGTGATAACGCTGACTGGAAGGTAAACTTCCGCCGCTGATACGTTGAATAAAAAGGAATTACAGATTGTGAATCGAATCAAACTTCTAGCCTTAGGGGTACTGATCGCTACTTCTGCTACCGCTGCTCAGGCGGAGAGTAAGTTCACGCTGGGCGCAGGCGTCGGTATCGTTGAACATCCTTATAAACAGTATGACCATGATGTATACCCTGTGCCGGTTATCTCCTATGAAGGCGATAATTTCTGGTTCCGTGGCCTGGGCGGGG
>JBOFJM010000339.1:0-2626 GCA_051656825.1 Kluyvera sp. | reverse complement strand
ACTGGTTGTGCTTATATCCCCCATAAGCCGTTGGTTGAAGGAGAAACGACAGCCAGCCCGATGCCTGGTGCGCCAATTGATGTGAATGGTTCTGTTTTTCAGCAAGGCCAGGCGATGAATTACGGTTATCAACCCATGTTCGAAGACCGACGTCCGCGCAATATTGGTGACACGCTCACTATCGTTCTCCAGGAAAATGTCAGCGCCAGCAAAAGCTCATCCTCCAACGCGACTCGCGATGGCTCAACCGGCCTGAGTCTGGACACGCTACCGAGTATGCTGGCCGGCGCCCTGGGCGGTGACAAAGCCAATACATCTATTAGTGGTAAGAATGATTTCTCCGGCAAGGGCGGCGCGGCGGCTAAAAATACCTTCAGCGGCACGATTACCGTAACCGTTAAACAAGTACTACAAAACGGCAATTTACGCGTTGTGGGGGAAAAACAGATAGCCATTAACCAGGGCACGGAGTTTATTCGCTTTTCTGGGGTAGTTAACCCACGCACGATAAGCGGTAGCAACACCGTGATTTCTACACAGGTTGCAGATGCGCGTATTGAATATGTTGGTAATGGTTATATCAACGAAGCCCAGCAGATGGGTTGGTTACAGCGCCTGTTCCTTAATCTTTCTCCTTTTTAATTCTCCGATAATGAAAAAATCATTCCTTATATATTACCTGAGCTTCATTGTTATAGGAGCCAGTATGTTCTTGTCTACTGGCGTACATGCGGAACGAATCCGCGACTTGACGACAGTGCAAGGGGTGCGGAGTAACGCCTTAATGGGCTACGGTCTGGTCGTCGGTCTGGATGGTACGGGTGACCAAACCATGCAGACGCCGTTCACCACACAAAGTCTGAATAACATGTTGTCCCAGCTGGGTATTACCGTTCCCGCTGGTACCAATATGCAGTTAAAAAACGTGGCGGCCGTGATGGTCACTGCTGAGCTTCCGCCGTTTGCGAAACCTGGGGAAAAAATTGACGTGGTGGTGTCGTCAATGGGGAACGCAAAAAGCCTGCGTGGTGGCACATTGCTGATTACGCCCTTAAAAGGGGTGGATAACCAAATATACGCCTTGGCGCAGGGGAATTTGCTGGTATCTGGTGCTGGTGCGCAAGGTGGCGGCAGCCGGGTTCAGGTCAATCAACTGAACGGCGCTCGAATTAGCGGTGGGGCATCGGTGGAGCGCGAAATCCCGATGAATTTCGTCAATGAAAACGTCCTCCGTCTGCAACTTAATGAGGATGATTTTGGTCGTGCGCAGCAGATTAGCGATGCGATTAACCGTCGTTTTGGCAGCGCGACTGCCGTTGCGGAAGACTCCAGGATTATCAAACTTTATGCGCCGGCCAACAGTTCGGCGAAGGTTAGATTCTTGGCTGATGTGCAGAATATTCAGGTAAAAGCCGGACCGATAGACGCCAAAATTATCGTAAACTCTCGCACTGGTTCTGTCGTTATGAACCGTCACGTTACGCTTGATTCCTGTGCTGTAGCGCAGGGCGATTTAACGGTCGAAGTAACCCGAAATAATCAGGTCAGCCAGCCGACGACGCCACTGGCGGGCGGTCAGACGGTGGTGGCGCCACAAACGCAAATTTCGGTGCGTGAGCAAAGTGGTTCCTTACAACATGTTAATACCAGCGCCGATCTGAATAGCGTTATCAGAGCACTGAACAGTTTAGGGGCGACGCCAAACGATTTGATGTCCATCCTTCAATCGATGAAAAGCGCAGGCTGCTTGCATGCAAAACTGGAGATCAACTAATGAACAGTGCTTCATTTACGCAAGGCGCCGCTTTTGATCTGCATTCGTTGGATTCGTTAAAACTGTCGGCAAAGAATAATTCCCAGGATGGAATAAAAGCCGTGGCCAAACAGATGGAAGGTCTGTTTGTGCAGATGATGTTGAAAAGTATGCGCTCAGCCTCATTCAAAGACGGATTGTTCAACAGTCAGCAAACTGAAATGTTTACTTCTATGCACGATCAGCAGATAGCCCAGAATATTGCCGAACGAGGGAATATGGGAGTGGCTGATATGATGGTCAAACAGTTGGGAGGGCAGGCGGAAACGCCTGCCAGTGTATCAGGTGGCTCGCCACGACCACTCACGCTGAGCAATGGGGTTCTCTTACCGTATCAGCGTGGTACGGGGATATTTCCGCGTAGCGATAACCCATATCCACAACGCGCTGAGATGTCACCGGGAGGGGGGCAAAATAATAGTTTCATTAGTCGGCTTATGGCCCCTGCGTTAGAAGCAGCCAGAAATACGGGTATTCCTCATCAGCTCATTATTGCCCAGGCTGCGCTGGAGTCAGGATGGGGGAATAAGGAAATACTTACCCAGAGTGGCAAGCCGAGCCACAACTTGTTTGGCATAAAAGCCACACCTGATTGGGGAGGGGAGACGACTGAGATCACAACTACTGAATATATCGACGGAGTAGCTCACAAAATTAAATCAGCATTCCGTGTATATCAATCTTATTCGGAAGCCTTATCCGACTATACAGCATTATTAACTCGTAACCCTCGGTATCAAAATATTACAAAATCTCGCAGTCCTGAAACAGCCGCACATGCATTACAGGCGGGAGGATATGCTACCGACCCTA
>JBOFJM010000338.1:0-4236 GCA_051656825.1 Kluyvera sp. | reverse complement strand
CTCGATTGATTGCGGTAAATTTTATAAGCAAGGGAATAAAGGCCAGGAATTGTCGAAAAATGACATCAATAATTTAGTGATTAACAGAACAACAACTTCCGATGAAGCCTCTATCTGTTCTTGTGGTCGGTCTGATGCGGCAATGGGTACTGAAGGTAGTTTTGTTTTATATGATGGCGCTGAGAAAATTGGTCGTTTTTATTGGGATTGCCCATGGGGCAAGAAAACAAACAAAAAGGAGTTCACCAGCGCATCAGATAAATACATCGTACAAACTGAGGGTGGGAACGTCGATTCAGGCGCACTTGGCAATATAACCCTGAAGATTGCAAAAATCTAATAACACATATAAAACCTTAGCCTAATTATATTTATTGCCGTGATTTCATTCGCTTTTAAGCGGCTATGAAAACTCAGCACTAATAATGGTTCTGGCATAATACACTCACGGGCACGGAAGCGTATCGCAATTTCCATGCCCGTTTCGCCTTTCCTTCTCTATGACAGAGACTTCCTCACGTCCTTACCGGCATTGATCAACGCCAAAAAACCTTAATAGCGCACGCACACCGATTTCGTTTCGCACCAGTCGTTTAGCCAGTCTGGGCCGAAATCGCGCCCCGTACCGGACTGCTTCATGCCGCCGAATGGCAGGTTGGCGTCGATAAGCGTATGGCTGTTGACCCACACCGTGCCAGCCTGCAAACGGTCGGTGTAGTTTAATGCTTGGGTCAGATCGCGCGTCCAGACGCTGGCGGTCAGGCCAAAATCACTGTCGTTTGCCAGCCGTAATGCCTCTTCGCCGTCGGCGACGCGCACCAGGTTAACCACGGGGCCAAACACTTCTTCACGGGTTAAACGCAGGTTAGCCGAGGGATTAATCACAAGCGTTGGCGGGATGTAATAGCCCTGGCCATCGGGGCCGCAATGGCCGCTGATAATTTCGGCTTTTTGCTGGCGAGCATCGTCCAGATAGGCCGCCACTTTCGCGCAATGCGCCCTGGAAACCACAGGGTTAATCTGGGTGCTTTCCAACATGCCCGGCCCCACTTGCAGTGATTTCACCGCCTGTTCAAAGCCGCTGACCAGGGTGTCAAACAGCGGCGCTTCAATGTAGATACGCGAACTGGCAGCACACACCTGCCCTTGATTGAGGAAGCTGCCGGTCATCAGCCCTTCGATAACCCACGCGGGGTCGGCGTCTTTCAGTACGATAGCCGGGTTTTTGCCGCCCAGTTCCAGCGTGACGCGGGTCAGGCGGTCGGCGGCAACGCGGGCAATCTGTTTGCCGGTGGCGGTAGAACCGGTAAAGCTCACCTTTGCTACCTGCGGGTGCGAGGTCAGCGCTGCGCCGCACTCCGCGCCACTGCCGGTGACGACGTTAAACACGCCGTCTGGAATACCGGCTTCGCTGGCCAGTTCCGCCACACGCAGTAGCGTTAACGGCGTGGTTTCAGAAGGTTTAATCACAATCGAGCAGCCCGCCGCCAGCGCTGGCATCACTTTCCACATGCCAATCATCAGCGGGAAGTTCCACGGCACAATACCTGCCACCACGCCCACCGGCTCTTTTTTCGTCCACGCCTGGTAGCGCGCGCCCTGCGGGAATGGGATAGAAACATCCAGCGTGCGACCACTTATTTTGGTAGTCAGCCCGGCGGTATAGCGCATCCAGTTCAGCGTACAGCCCACTTCGAAGGCGCGAGAAATATTGATAGATTTGCCCTGCTCCAGCGTTTCTAACTGCGCCAGTTCCTCGCCATGCTGTTCGACTAAATCGGCAAAGCGCAGCAGAATGCGTTCGCGATCGGCTGGCGGGCGTCCGGCCCAATCGCGGGAGACAAACACGCGCCAGGCCGACATCACAGCGCGATCAACGTCGGCGACACTGGCGTCTGCGGTACTGGCAATCGCCTGACCGGTTGCCGGGTTCCATACGGTGAGACGTTTTTCGCTTTGCGCGGCCTGCTGCGCGCCATCGATGTATAAACCGTGCTGACGGTCTAAGAATTGCTGAACGCTGGCGAGCAGTGCTACCGGTGCTGTGGACATATCGTCTCCTTATTCTTTGCGGATATACAGGCCATCCTCCAGGCTGAAGGATGATGTATAGGGTATTTTCAGTCTACGGCGCGTCAGGCAAAGGCGCTTTTGTCTCTGTGACATTCGCTTTTACGGCTGTGACAGACACCGCAAATCAACAGATTGCGATGGCAGAAATGTGCCGCAGGTAATAGTTCTTTCATATATTCTCCGCCGCGCTCTTGTTTGTATAAACATAAATGCAACAATAACCATACATTTTCATTGCAGAGATGGCGTATGGCAGCAATAGAGCGCGATGAGGCGTATCAGCATTGGCTGGCAACAATTAATCAGGTCTGTGGCAATTTTGCCGCCCGCCCGCTGGAGGACGATTTTCACGGCGAAATCGACACCAGTTATGCTGGTAGCCTCAAGCTGAGCACCGTCACCACTCGCAACGTGAATCTGTACCGCACGCGCCAGGAGATCCGCCACGGCAACGACGCATGGTTTTATACCGTTTTTCAGCTTTCCGGCCAGGCTCATATCGAGCAAGATGACCGCCAGGTTCGCCTTGAAACCGGTGATATGACGTTGATTGATGCCTCGCGCCCCTGCTCCATTTTGTGGCAGCAAACGTCACGACAAGTGTCGCTGTTACTGCCGCGCCAACTGCTGGAGAACTCGCTTCGTGGCAGTGGGATAAGCGCAGTGACTCGGCTGGAGCGTTCGCTACCGATGGTACAGCTCAGCCAGCGATTACTGCATGAGAGCATGAGCAGCCCGTCGCTTTCTGCCAGTGAAAGCGAGGCGGCGTTAGAAGCGATGGTGTGCCTACTGCGCCCTATGCTGCACCGACAAACCGTGACACCGACGCGGCGCGAGAAGCAATTTCAGAAAATCATGACGCTAATAGATGATGCGATTCAGGAAGATCACTTGCGCCCGGAATGGCTGGCGGGGGAAACGGGGATGTCGGTAAGAAGCCTGTACCGGCTGTTTGCCGATAAAGGGCTGGTGGTGGCGCAGTACATTAAAAACCGCCGTCTGGATCTCTGCGCCAGAGCGTTGCAAAGCGCGCGCGACGATGAAAAACTGGCCGGTATCGGTTACCGCTGGGGCTTCAGCGACCACAGCCATTTTTCCACCGCATTCAAACAACGTTTTGGAATGTCCCCCGGCGAGTATCGTAAGCGCGCCCGCTAGCGTTTATTGCTTTTCCGCGACCTGCACCACATCACTACTGCTGATTTCGCGCGTGTAGCCGTATTCATCAACATAGCGCGTGATACCACGGTTTGCATCCACCTCCGGCTTGCCGTAGGCCACTAACGTATGCCCGTTTGTGGTGGTCATCACGTATTGCGTTGTGCATCCCGCCAGCGCGAATAACATCGCCCCTGCGCACAAAACAGATAAAGATTTCTTGATTCTTCCGCTGACAGTTTCCATACCGTAGTTTCCATATATTTTGTAGGGACAAGTCGGCGTATTGTATGCCCGATGGCGAGGCTGGCTATGAGCGAGGTGTAACAGGAGATAAACAGCGGGATTCGGGAGGTGCAGATCACACCTCCCGCAGGCAGTTTTACAGTGCGATACGAATCACATCATCAGGCTGAGTAGCCTCTTTCTGACGGGTAGACTCCTGCTTCACGCTGACGTACAGCGTTTTACCATCGGCGGACAGCGCCAGGCTGTTCGGGAAGGTTGGGGTCTGGATAGTTTTCGTCACTTTATACGTTTTGGCATCGATAACCGTCACCGTACCGGCTTTACGCTGGGTGACGTAGGCTTCGTTGCGCGCTGGGTTAAACAGCACCGCCAGCCCTTCTTTGGTGTCTACTTTCGCCAGCATTTTGCCATCTTTCAGGTTAACCACCAGCACTTCTGGCTGCTTCGAGTCGGTAATGAACGCGCGCTGGCCTGCGGTATCCAGGCTGATGTTCATGTAGAAGTGCTCTTTGCCGTCGTCTTGCAGTTTCTGACGGGTCAGAATTTTGTTGCTGGCAGTATCAATGGTAATCAGCTCACCGTCGGCGTTGGTCACGTACAGACGCTGTTTTTCAGCATCGACCGCCAGACCCGTACCAAAAGAGCCGGTTCCGGTAATGGTCGTTTTCAGCGTCAGTTTGTCGCCATCAACCCCCCATACGGAGCTGCCCTCTTTACCAATACCGGTGATATAGACCGTGTTGGTTTTCTCATCCA
>JBOFJM010000337.1:0-2835 GCA_051656825.1 Kluyvera sp. | reverse complement strand
GCGGCTCGTGGTTCGGCAGGTCGGGGCGGGTACGCGGGTAGTCGGTTTGCTGGGTTTCCCAGGTGACTAATCCATTCTTGACGTAAATCTTCCAGCTGCATGAGCCTGTACAGTTGACGCCATGCGTGGAACGGACGATTTTGTCGAACTGCCAACGCTGACGGTAGCTATCTTCCCAATCACGGTTGTTGTCATAGACCTGTCCGTGACCATTGGCAAAGGTTTCGCCTTTCTGCTTAAAGTAGCGAAAGCGATCCAGTAGTTTGCTCATGACATTATCTCCTGACGGGGGACGTTTGCCCCCGTGATTACACTGCTTCGACTTTTTTAGGATTTATTTGGCGGCGGGTTTCCGGCGGCCATAGACCAGCCATGTCACCAGCACGCAGACAACATAAAAAACAAAGAAAATTTTCATGGCGCCCACGGGTGATCCGGTCATCGCCAGTGACGTGCCGAAGGCTTTTGGAATGAAGAAACCGCCAATTGCGCCAATGGCGGAAATAAAGCCCAGCGCGGCGGCGGTGTCGGTGACCGCCTCATGCTGCGCTTGCTCATCGCTGCCACCGCGTTTTTTAACGCTTTCGATGGTGATTTGGCGGAAGATCACCGCAATCATCTGGAAGGTTGAACCGCTGCCCAGCCCGGCGGTGAGAAACAGCCCCATAAACACAGCGTAGAAGGCGATGAAACTGCCGGAGCCGCTGCCAGGTAAGGTCAGGAACAACAGGCCGGTAAACAGCGCCATCAGGATAAAGTTCACCAGCGTGACTTTGACGCCGCCTAAACGGTCAGAGATAACGCCGCCGAACGAGCGGGCCAGCGCGCCGATAAACGGCCCGAAGAAGGCCAGCTTGAGGATGTTAACGTCAGGGAACTGGGTTTTTGCCAGCATCGCAAAGCCTGCCGAGAAGCCGATAAACGACCCGAAGGTGGCGAGATACAGCACGCTCAACAGCCACATATGCGGGCGCTTGAGCACCGGTAACTGGTCACGAATCGAGGCCTTTGAGCTGGCGATGTCGTTCATGCCAAACCAGGCGGCGAGGGTCGCCACCACTAACAGAGGAACCCAGATAATGGCGGCGTTGCTTAATGCCAGCGTAGAACCATCGTCCTGCATGACGCCGTGAACGCCCAGAAAGGTGAACATCGGCAGGAAAATAACCGCCGGAGCCACCATTTGCATCACGCTGACGCCCAGATTACCGAGGCCGCCGTTAACGCCCAGCGCACTGCCTTGCTTTGCTTTAGGGAAGAAGAAACTGATATTGCCCATGCTGGAGGCAAAGTTCGCACCGGCAAAGCCACACAACAGCGCAATGGTGATAAACACCCAGAATGGGGTGGCGGTGTTTTGAATGGCAATCCCGAGCCAGATACAGGGAATGACCAGGATTATCGTGCTTAATACCGTCCAGTAACGCCCGCCGAATATCGGAACCATAAACGAGTAGGGCACACGTAATATTGCGCCGGAAAGTGAAGGTAATGCGGTTAATAAGAAGAGTTGGTCAGTGGTGAAATTAAAACCCACTTTATTCAGGTTGACCGCAACTGCGCTAAATAACATCCAGACGCAGAAGGCGAGCAATAAACAGGCGACGGAAATCCACAGATTCCTCCTTGCGATTGATTTTCCTTTATTTTCCCAAAAGGCGGGATTTTCTGGTTTCCACTCTTTTAAAAGATAATGATTCTCTTTCTCGTTATTTGCCATATTATCCTCAGTATCCGCGTCATTTGTAGAATAAATAAAGAAAAAACAGCGAAGTAGGTGAGGTGGGAGATTATTATTGCCAGGCCGTTTTATCTCTTTATCGTTGAAGAATAGATAAAAAAACGCGTTGTAAGAAAACGCGCCGTGAATAAAACGTTGTTAATTGTTACTAAATGTAAATTAGGTGGGTTTGAGTTCTAGCGTAATAAAATATTTTATATAACGAGTAAATACTTCATCGCTTATTTCTGTCATCCCTAACGCGTAAATTCCGTCCAGACCACAGACTAGCGCGATTAATCGCCAGGCAATATTTTCAGCGTTATCAATTGGGTGAAATTCATTGGCTTCGGTTCCTTGCAGGATTATCTCGACGGTTTCTTTGTGCCACATATCCATCGTTAACAAATAGGCCCCTTTGATATCGCTGTCGGTTTCCGCTAACAGTTGCGCTTCACGCCATAAGCGGATGTACGGCTCCAGGCGTCCATCCTCACTGCCCAACACCGAGAACAGACGCTCGTACCAACTGGCGTCATCGGGGACTATCGGCATATCCATCATCTGGCGGATCACCTGCACAAACGCGTGGGCTTTCAGTTCGCCAATAGAGGTGAAGTGATGGTGCACCTGGCCGCTGGAGACACCGGCGACGCTGGCGATTTGGCGCACGGTCATGGCGCTAAAGCCACCGTTGAGCGCCACCTGCATGGCGGCATTGAGGATAACTTCGCGTCTTTCTTCCCGAGTTAAATAGTTCATTTTTCTTTGTTTAGGTGGGGTTTAGCTGAGGATAACAAAAAATTGGACATGCGTTCAACAATCCGGCAGGATCGCGTTCCTGGACGGTTGTCCAACGTTGGAGGATGTGAGGAATAACCCACTGTCACGCCAATGGTTAACACTTAGGGCAATCCTGATGGTCTATATCCCGGTGGCGATTGATGCCACCGTGCTGCATGTTGCGGCGCCGACGCTGAGCGTGGCGCTGGGGACAAGCGGCAACGAACTGCTGTGGATCATCGATATCTATTCATTAGTCATGGCCGGTATGGTGCTGCCGATGGGCGCGCTCGGCGATAAAATTGGCTTTAAACGTTTGTTGTTGCTCGGCA
>JBOFJM010000336.1:0-2717 GCA_051656825.1 Kluyvera sp. | reverse complement strand
TTAGATATATTGTTCCAGCCGAAGAAAAAATGGTAATTACCGAATCGTAGTAGGGATATTTGCTACATAAGGATAAATTATCCGCACAGCAATCTATAAAGAGTCAGAATAATAACGCCATAATGACAATAATCTGACTTCCCTCACGACCTGTAATGTATTTTGTAAATTACCTCACCATTTAAAAAGCCGCTTCGCGGCTTTTTGCTTTCTTATTCCCACGCCAAGCATCATCCCTGTATTGACGTATCCCATGCGAGCTTCACGCACGTGCTGGCATTAACGCCATCCGGTATACCACAGAAGATATTCTTATTGTCGCAATGGGTTGTGTGCGCAGGATTAGGCGAGTCATTGAAGGGAGGGGTTACCGTGTCATGCCGGTCTAGTGCAACGCTGCCACGTAAGAAGACTACAGCACACAGCTACGCTGACTACCTTCTAGCATCCATGCACGAACCCACGGTCTCACACTCAACAGAAACCATAGAAACGAGAAGCTATAGAAACAACAATGGCCGGAAAACCGGCCATTATTTATCAGAAGTGGGCGTTATCTAACGGATGAGCTCTGTGCTGTAAAGCAACTAGCTGCCCATCCGGATGATTACTTCTCTTTAGCAACCCACTTGCCGTCAACATAGAATGCTGACCAGCCGGTCGCTTTACCCTCTTTCTCGGATGCTACATACTGCTGCTTAGTCTTACGGCTAAAGCGCACGGTAGTCTTATTACCTTCCGGATCGGCTACTGGGGCATCGGCTAAATAGCGCAGTTTTTCCGGCAGACGCTCTTTAAAGCGGACTAACTCTTCCACCATCGGAGCACGTGTTTCACGCGATTTCGGGAAGGTATTGGCCGCCAAGAACACCCCAGCCGCACCATCACGCAGCACGAAATATGCATCCGATTTTTCACATGCCAGCTCTGGCAGCGGTACAGGATCTTCTTTCGGCGGCGCGATCTCACCGCTCTTCAAAATCTTACGGGTGTTCTTACAATCTGGGTTAGTACAACCCATGTATTTACCGAAGCGCCCCACTTTCAGGTGCATCTCAGCGCCACACTTGTCGCACTCAATCACCGGACCATCATAGCCTTTGAGACGGAACTCACCGGTTTCAATCTCATAGCCATCACAGCTTGGATTATTACCGCACACATGCAGTTTACGGGTGTTATCCAGCAGGTAGCTATCCATCGCCGTGCCGCACTTAGCACAGCGGCGACGCGCCATCAGTGCGTTAGTCTCGGCCACGTCCCCTTCCAGAATGTTGAGCAGCTCAGCTTCTGGGATCAGGTTTATGGTGGTCTTGCAGCGCTCTTTCGGTGGCAGCGCGTAGCCAGAGCAGCCCAGGAAAACACCTGTGGTCGCCGTACGGATCCCCATTTGACGGCCACATGTCGGGCAATCGATGTCCGTCAGCACCATTGGGTTAGCACGCATGCCACCTTCGGTTTCATCTTTTTCGGCTACTTCCAAACGCGAGGTGAAATCTTTAAAGAAGCGATTCAGAACCTGACGCCACTCTTCTTTGCCGTTTGCCACATCATCCAGTTCACCTTCCATATGAGCGGTAAAATCGTAGCTCATCAGTTTGGTGAAGTTCTCTTCCAGACGATCGGAAACAATCTCACCCATCTTCTCGGCGTAGAAACGGCGGTTCTCAACACGCACATAACCACGATCTTGGATGGTAGAAATAATCGCTGCGTACGTTGACGGACGGCCAATTCCGCGTTTTTCCAGCTCTTTTACCAATGACGCTTCGCTAAAACGTGCTGGCGGCTTGGTAAAGTGTTGGCTTGGATCCAATGCGATCATACTCAAGATCTGACCTTGCTCGACGTGCGGCAGAGTCTGATCTTCATCGTTTTTACGCATCGCCGGTTGCACACGAGTCCAACCATCAAAACGCAGAGTACGGCCTTTAGCTTTCAAGGTGAACTCACCCGCCGACACCAGCAAGGTGGTGGAGTCATATTTGGCTGGCATCATCTGGCAGGCCACAAATTGACGCCAAATCAGCTGATACAGCTTCTGCGCATCTTGCTCCATGTCTTTGAGCTGTTCGGCCAGTACATTGACATCAGAAGGACGAATAGCTTCGTGCGCTTCCTGAGCGTTCTCTTTGCTTGAGTACACCACCGGATTGGTTGGCAAGTATTTCTCACCAAACTCCGATTCGATGTAACCACGCACCATACCCAGCGCATCTTGGCTCAAGTTTGTGGAGTCGGTACGCATATAGGTGATGTGACCGGCTTCGTACAGACGCTGCGCCAGCATCATAGTCTTTTTCACGCCATAGCCCAGACGTGTACTGGCCGCCTGCTGCAATGTTGACGTGATAAACGGCGCGGATGGCTTACTGGAGGTCGGGCGATCTTCGCGCTCGGCCACCACGTATTGCGCACGTTGCAACAAAGAAACCGCGGCCGCAGTTTCTTCACCGGTAACCGGCTCGAAGGCTTTGCCGTTACGCTGCGTCACTTGCATGCGCAGTGGGGTTTCACCCACATTCAAATCAGCATGCAGCTCCCAGTACTCTTCTGGGATAAACGCTTTGATTTCGCGCTCACGCTCTACCACCAGACGCACCGCAACTGACTGCACACGACCTGCCGACAAACCACGCGCGACCTTTTTCCACAGCAGTGGCGAGACCATATAGCCCACTACGCGGTCGAGGAAACGACGCGCTTGCTGAGCATTA
>JBOFJM010000335.1:0-5157 GCA_051656825.1 Kluyvera sp. | reverse complement strand
TTACCCGGCGTGCGCATATCCAGCTCTTTTTGCAGGTCGGCAAGCGGGCGGGTGATACGTTTTACCGCATGCAAACAGAGATACAGCGCAAGGCCGATAATCAGCAGACTAGGCACTAACAGGCTGGCCACCGCCTCACGCACTTCGTGGCGAATATGCTTGGCATTGTTGTGATTATGCAACAGCGTGGCAACTTCCAGTTCTATCTGCTCTTTGCTTTCATGCCATAGCCAAAACACGCTAATTAACTGACAAACCACCAGAATAACGCCGATGGTTAACAGTAACTGATGGCGCATCGGCCATTTACGGATGGAAAGTAACGCCATGCGTCAATCCGCCTTAATGGAGTTAACTAACTGATAGCCGAAACCACGAACGGTACGAATCCGCGATTTACCCACTTTATCGCGCAGGTTATGAATATGTACTTCCAGCGTATTGGTGGCGGGTTCGTTATCCCAGTTATAAATATCGTTGTAGAGAATTTCGCGGTGCACTGGGCTACCGGCTTTTAACATCAGCCGTGAAAGCAGCGCGTACTCTTTTGGCGTCAGCTCCAGCAGCTCGCCGTCTAGCCATACCTGGCGGCGAGTGACGTTAAGCCGCAGGTTTTCAACGCTAATTTCGTTATCGCCCTGATTCAGATTACGCCGCAGCAAAGAACGAATGCGCGCATTCAGCTCCTCCAGGGCGAACGGTTTCACCAGGTAGTCATCGGCGCCGGTGTCCAGGCCGTTCACGCGATCTTCAAGCGTATCGCGGGCGGTTAAAATCAGCACCGGCACGCTTTGCTTCTCCTGGCGCATACGCGCCAGAAAATGCAGGCCGTCTTCATCCGGCAGACCTAAATCCAGAACCACCAGGCTGTAGTGCCCGTTAGCGAGGCTAAGCG
The DNA here is from genome assembly GCA_051656825.1 of Kluyvera sp. GTDB lineage: Bacteria > Pseudomonadota > Gammaproteobacteria > Enterobacterales > Enterobacteriaceae > Kluyvera. The sequence goes on along the minus strand of JBOFJM010000335.1, from coordinate 4,262 downwards.
CCGCCTGTGATGCGGTCGAGACGCCATCGCAGGCGTATCCTTCGCTTTGCATTGCCAGAATCAGCCCCTGTAACAACAGGGAATCATCTTCAACAACTAAAATCTTCATCTGCTGGCCCCTATTTGCATGTGGCTAAGATATCATCCGCTGGGCGATATTCCCGTGTCTCTACGCCGGTCAGGCCTAACATTGTAGAGAACAGATTATCCTGTGAGTAGTCATTCTCTTTGGCCTGTTTTTGCAGGCAGTGGTAATTGACGCCATAGCGTTGCTGGTAATCGTCTGATAACCATATCAGCATTGGCACATGTTTTTGTGTTTCTGGCGCAATGGAATACGGCAGGCCGTGCAGATATACGCCATTTTCACCCAATGATTCACCATGGTCAGACAGATACACTAGGCTTGTCGTGAACTTATCTTGTTTGGATTGCAGCAATTTGATCGCTTTATCGACAATATAATCGACATACAAAATGGTGTTGTCGTAGCTATTTTTCAGTTGCTCCTGGCTACAGGATTGAATTTCGCTGGTGTCACAAGTCGGCGTAAAACGACGAAACGCGGGGGGATAACGGTTATAATAGGTCGGGCCGTGGCTGCCAATGGTATGCAGCACAATAACCCCGTCACCTTTCATCGAATCAATGGTTTTTTCCAGGTCGTGGAATAACACTTCATCGTAGCATTCACCGTTAATACATTGTCCTGGCAGCTTTAATGCCGTTACATCCTGGTGCGGTACTCGGTCACAGGCGCCTTTACAGCCACCGTCATTGTCATTCCACAGTACCTGAATGCCTGCACGCTGAATAATATCCAACAACCCTTCCTGATGGTGTGCCAGCGATTCGTCATATCCTGTGCGCGGCATATTTGAGAACATGCACGGCACGGAAACCGCCGTTGCCGTACCGCAAGACGCCGTTTTAGGGAAATAAACCACGTTATCTTTGGCGAGTAATGGGTTGGTTTCGCGCGAATAACCACCCAGCGAGAAATTCTCGGCGCGAGAGGTTTCACCTAACACTAAAATGGTCAGGTTTTTACGCGGCCCATTTTTCATCACGGCTTTTTGCGTGGCGTCTTCACCTATTTTCACCAGCGGTAAATTGTCCATTTGATGATGAAAATACCAGGAGTTAACGGCCACAATACTGTTTGATGGGTTCAGTGATTTCACCAGCTCTTTATTATTGCGAAACAGCGAGGCGTAATCTTTATAAAACAGTGCGGCGACTAGCACGATAAGTAAGGCGGAGGCCACTATGGTGGCGATGCGCATAATGACGCCGCGCCACCGATTTGCCGAAGGTTTAATTTTGACCCACCAGGCCAGGGCGACAAATAACAGCGCGCTGAAGGTGAGTACCACCACCATTTGTGCGGAAACTAGGGCGTAACTTTCAGCCGCTGTGGTATCAAAAATATTCGTTATCATCGACCGATCGACGATAATGCCGAAATTCATCATGAAATACTGAGCGCTGGCGCTGAGCACAATAAACAGCGTCGCTACTGGCCGCTCAAGACGAACAAATGAGGCAAGCGTCAGGCAAATCGCCATGACGGCAAAGGCGACTAACGGCATACTCAAGAAAACCAGCGCGTTATGCAGGCTGTCTACCGGTAGCAGGTTAAATGCCTGGCGATAAAAGACAATGTTCAGCGCCAGCGCAATATATAGCGAGAAAAGAACAATATAGGTTAAGCGACTAACGGTAGGGCGTGTACGTAATAAGCGAAGCATAGCGATAAACTCAGTAATCATTATGCTCGCTATGCTGCCCGATGAATTTTAAGACAACCTTAAGATTTTAAGGAAGGGGAGCCGAATGCCTGAAGTGCCTCTTCCAGTGCCGCACGTAATAGATTGCGATCGTGACGATACGGGATGTCGCTAGCCTCAAGCGGTTGTTGAATAATGACTTTATTCTCCGCCCCGCGCACGTCTACTTTCGGGATTGTCACCACGGCATCAATAACCGATTTGCCGATATAGTGCTCCAGCAGGGTGATACGCTCGCTCAGGCTCAGATTCGCCGCAGGGCTTAGCTCGCGCCCGAGGTTGTCAATGTAAACCATTGGCGCAGGTGTACGTCGTAGCGCTGTGGCAATATCCGGTAGTAGCAAAATCGGCAGCAGGCTGGTGTAGAAACTTCCTGGCCCGATGAGAATCAAATCCGCTTCGGCAATCGCCTGTACCGCTTCGCGCGTGGCCGAAACGGTTGGGGTGAGCATTAACGCCTGCGGCGGCACTTTTAGCTGGTCAATATTGACCTCGCCGTAGATTTCATGGCCCTCGCTGTCGATAGCCATTAAATCCACCGGCTGTTCCGACATTGGAATCAACGACGCGTCAACTTTCAGCAGGTTTCTGATTAAATTGATGGCCTCTAAAGGCCGCACGCTCAGGTTATCCAGCGCCTTTAACATCAGATTTCCGAGGTTATGCCCGGAAAGTTCGCCATTACCGCTAAAACGATACTCAAACATCGTAGAAGCAACGCTGGGTTCGGTAATTAATTGGTTGAGGCAGTTACGCATGTCGCCCCAGGCAATCCCGCCCTCTGAGCGACGAATACGCCCCGTAGAACCTCCGTTATCCGTGGTTGTGACGATGCCGGTCAAACGGGAACCGAGTGATGATAATGAGGACATCACACGGCCAAGACCATGCCCGCCGCCGAGGGCGACGACACGGTCGAGATCGGCAAAAGTGCGATTGCGCATACAACTTCCTTATTCGAAACAAACTGGCTTACATTAGCGTAACTACCCCTAAAAGACGATGCTCCACCCCGCGCAAAATGACGTATATCAATGCAAAAACGTGATTTTTACGTATTCTGTAGGGAAAGTGCACGATCAGGTCGCTATGTACAGATTTATATAGCGAAAGCGAAAATGGCGAAAGCGTTATTCTCGCGCTACTATTCGGCATAACATGGTTCAGTTCAACTCACTGAACAAAACACTCTAGCCTCTGTGCCTAAGTCGAAAGATAGGGCGCTTTGGCCGCGACAGGTTCTCTGTTGCCAGGGCGAGGGAAGAAATTATCTCGCCTCCCGTATTTGGAAAGGTGTCTATGGCTTCACAACTCACTGATGCGTTTGCGCGCAGATTCTTCTATCTGCGTCTGTCGATTACCGACGTTTGCAATTTTCGCTGCACCTACTGCTTGCCCGATGGCTACCAGCCGAACGGTGTCACCAACAAAGGCTTTTTGTCGATTGACGAAATCCGTCGAGTGACGCGCGCCTTTTCCGCGCTGGGCACGGAAAAAGTCCGTTTAACGGGCGGCGAACCGTCGCTACGCCGCGACTTCACCGATATTATCGCCGCAGTGAAAGAAAACGCCTCTATCCGCCAGATTGCGGTAACCACGAATGGTTACCGTATGGCGCGAGATGTCGCCGCCTGGCGTGACGCCGGTTTAACGGCTATCAACGTCAGCGTAGACAGCCTGGACGCGCGTCAGTTTCACGCGATAACCGGACAGGATAAATTTCGCCAGGTCATGGACGGCATCGACGCCGCCTTTACCGCAGGCTTTGACAAAGTGAAGGTCAACACCGTGCTGATGCGCGACGTTAACCATCACCAGCTCGACACCTTTCTGGCGTGGATCAAACCGCGCCGCATTCAACTCCGCTTTATTGAACTGATGGAAACCGGCGAAGGCAGCGAGCTGTTCCGCAAACACCATATCTCAGGCATGGTGCTGCGCGACGAACTGCTCAAACGCGGCTGGATTCATCAAATCCGTCAACGCAGCGACGGCCCAGCGCAGGTCTTTTGTCACCCCGACTATGAAGGGGAAATCGGCTTAATCATGCCGTATGAGAAAGACTTCTGCGCAAGCTGTAACCGTCTGCGCGTATCGTCCATTGGGAAGCTGCATCTGTGCCTGTTTGGCGACGGCGGCGTAGACCTGCGTGAACTGCTGGCTGATGATTCTCAGCAGCAAGCGCTGGAAGCGTGCATTGCCGAAGCCTTAACGCATAAAAAACAGACCCACTTCCTGCACCAGGGCAATACCGGAATTACCCAGAATTTATCCTATATTGGTGGATAATTCGTCATCAAGGAGCATTTAAATGAGTCAGGTGAGCGCTGAATTTATTCCTACACGCATTGCTATTCTTACGATTTCCAACCGCCGTGGTGAAGAAGATGACACTTCCGGTCATTTTCTGCGTGATTCTGCCGAAGAAGCGGGGCATCACATTGTCGATAAAGCGATAGTCAAAGAAAACCG
>JBOFJM010000334.1:0-1515 GCA_051656825.1 Kluyvera sp. | reverse complement strand
ACTGTGAAAGCTTGGGTAGTTGGGCAAGGTGTTGTTGATGTTTATTACGCTTAAATTTTGACAACATCACAGTGCGTTTCTTCTCTGGTTTAGTGAAGGGTCCTCTGTACCAGGCAGACGACGTAAGCGGTCAATGATACCATCTCTGTCGGGTAAGGGCAGCATTTCCAGCAACTTAGTCACCACTTAGCCGTAACGATAGCCCAACGATGCCATCTTCCAGCTGAATATCGACCTCAAAACCGAGTTTCCGCGCCAGCGCAATCATCCCGCGATTGTTGGGCATGGTAATTCCGTTAAGCCGCTGCAAACCGTGGTCACGGGTATAGCCGATCAGTTTTTCTAACAACCGCCCGCCAAGCCCAAGACCTTTTAAATCGGAACGAACCAATACGGCAAATTCCGCATCAATATTATCGGGATCGGAAATGGCGCGAGTCACGCCTAAGATCTCGGTGCGATCGCCCATCGTGAATACGGCGACAAAAGCCATTTCTCGATCGTAGTCGATCTGCGTCATATTGGCTAAATCGTCATGGGTAAATTCATTGATCTCACTAAAATAACGGTAGTAAAGATCTTCTTTAGTGACCTGCGCAATAAACTGCTGCAATAGCGGCTCGTCTTCCGGCAAAATCGGCCGGAACAGACAACGCTCACCATTTTTCATCGTCACCCACTCTTCAAGATGCTGTGGATAGGGGCGAATGGCCAGCCGACTTTCGCTGGAACCGCTGAATGGCGCAATCTCCAGGCTGACATCCAGTGCCGTAAATTCACTGCCGGATACCAGCAAGGGATGAATATCAAGGCGCTGGATCTCCGGGCAATCCACCACCAGGTTAGAAACCTGCACCAGTAATTGACTCAAACCAGCAATATCCAGCGGACGCAGAGCGCTACGCCCACGAATTTTCTTACTCTTAATGGCCTGAATCACCAGATAGCACGCCAGTGTCATATTGAGCGGCGGAAGGGCGACAGCGGCTTGATCTTCGGCACGCCACTCGACGCCACCTTCACCCAGCATAATCAGCGGCCCAAATAGTGGATCGTGTTCGACCACCACACGCAACTCCTGAGCTCCGGCGCGGTTCGCCATACTTTGCACCAGAAGGCCATGAATACGTGCCTGCGGCCAGGTCATCCGTACGCGGTCAAGAATCGCGTCTGCGGCCTGCTGGACTTCGGCGGCGGTGCGCAAATATAGCATAACCCCTTGAACCTCTGATTTATGCGGGATGTCCGGCGAGCGCAGTTTCAGCGCCACAGGGTAGCCAATCTGTTCGGCAATATGTACGGCCTCGGCGCTATCGGCGGCAATCCAGGTTGGCAGCGTGCTCAGGCCATAGGCTTGTAAAATAGGGCGGACTTCATGGGTATCCAGCGCGGTGATACCGTTGTCGATGGCCTGTTGCAATAACTCGTGCGCCTGTGTGGTATTGGCCGTTAGGCTGTGCGGCAGCGCTGGGGTTTCACGCAGTTGCTTCTGGTTACGCCGATACTCCACCATAT
>JBOFJM010000333.1:0-3581 GCA_051656825.1 Kluyvera sp. | reverse complement strand
CAACTGGGAGTTGCTGTGCCTGTTCTGTCATGATCATGAGCATTCAAAATACACCGAAGCGGATCAATACGGTTCCACGGTGGTGGCCGGTGAAGATGCACAGAAAGACGTTGGCGAGGCGACCTATAATCCGTTTGCTGACCTGAAAGCGATGCTGAACAAAAAGAAGTAACCGACGCGCAGGTGTGTTGTCACGCGGACATCGTTACAGAAATCCCGATCGCAAGGTTGGGATTTTTTTATTTTTAGGCCATGTAGAGTGTGGTGAAATGGGCCAGAGGTCTTTCTCTGGCCTTTTTGCACGGAGCTAAATTACCGCCACTTCTGTCATCATCACTGGCTGAATCTGCCCCTCCTCGAAGACCATTTTTTCCAGGCACAGCATCCGATGGCCAGCTTCATTATCCCCAGGGATCCGTCGGTGATAGGCTATCAGCCATTCGTCATCGCCGTTCAGCGCTATGCAGCTATGGTGGCCGGGACCATCAGCCAAAGGCTGTGCGGTGAGGATCGTTCTCTTCGGGCCGTTGAAGATAAAAGGCGAGTCGCTGTCGGCGGTGACAACGCGATAACTGCCATCCGTCCAGTTACCTTCCGACCACATAAAGTGGTAGCGCCCGCATCGTTTAATCATGCAGGGAGCTTCAACGTAACCGGGAATGCTAATTTCGCGGAACGTTTCACCGTCATCAAAGGGGATAAAACCCTCCATCTGTGGATTCATCTGCGCAACGTTGCAGTGCCTCCAGCCACCGTAGTAAAGGTAAATCTTGCCGTCGTCATCGGCGAACAGGTGGGCATCGATGGGCTGGGCGCCGTGGATAAAACGGTCGATCAGCGGTTTGTTAAGCAGTGCGTGGAATGGGCCAGCAGGCGAGTTGGCGACGGCAATTTCAAGGCCGCCTTCTTCTTCATCGCTCTGAATATCGTTTGAAGCAAAAACCAAATAGTATTTGCCCTCTCTCTCGATAATGGTTGGAGCCCATACAGCACGCCAGATCCACGGGAAATCAGGCATATGGATAATCCCTTCATGCTTTTGCCAGTGCACAAGATCCGCTGACGAGAAGGCGTCAATATTGCGCTGTTGTTCATAGTCGGTAATGGAGCGGGTGACATAAATCCAGTACTGATTTTCATAAAAGCGGATTTCCGGGTCGGCATACCAGCCGTCAACCAGCGGATTACGTACGGTGATGGTCATTGCCTATTCCTTATTAGTTATGAGATCCGCAAGACGAATGTCGCAGTAGTCCAGTACAAGTTCACAGAACATCGCGTTGGCCCATGAGAACCACGGACGGGTGAAGTTAGCTGGATTATCGGGATCAAACGATTCATGCATCAGCCCGGTGTCGGCGTCAGTGGCAACCATCATCTGAATCATGGCGAGTTTTTCCCCTGGATCGCGGGCGGTAAGCCCCTGTACCGCTAGGGCGATAGGCCAGATGTATCCTGGCGGCGTATGTGGACTGCCGACGCCCTGTGCAAAGCGACCCGCGCGGAAACTGGGATTATCGACGCTGAGAATAAAGCGGCGGGTATTCAGATAGCGGGGATCGTCGTTCGCCATCGCGCCCAGCATCGGGAGCGAGAGCAAGGAAGGTATATTGGCATCATCCATCAGGAGATTGTTTTTCGCGCCGTCGGTTTCATAGCAGTACATTTCACCGTATACGGGATGATGCACCACCGCATATTTTTCTATTCCGTCGAGAATGGATGCCCTCAGCGCGGTCGCTCTGTGGCAGAGGAGGTTGTCGTGCAAGATATCGCGAGCAATTTCCTCCATATAGCCCAGAACCACCGTGGCGAAAAAATTAGCGGGAACCAGATAGCCCCAGTCGCAAGCGTCGTCGCTTGGGCGAAAGCCAGACCAGGTCATTCCGGTATAGCTGACCGGCGAACCTTTACCCTCGTGGCTGAGGGTGTCGGTTGGGGCGAGAGGGTTGGGGCGTTGAAAATGATAGTGAGAACGCGCATCGTGGTGCTGTTCGGTTTCCCACAGTTGCAAAATCAGTGTGCAGGCGTGGGCAAAGGTGGGGGTAAAATGGTCGGTTTCCCCGGTAATTTTCCAGAATTGCCAGGCCAACTGAAGCGGGTAGCATAGAGAGTCAATCTCGTACTTGCGCTCCCAAACCTGCGGCTGCATATCGGTCAGGTCAGTCTGGTGCCCAGCGCCGTTGGGCTGGCGGTTAAAGGCGTTGGCGTAGGGATCCTGGGTAATGAAGAATATTTGCTGCTTGATGACGCCGGAGATCATCTGCTGTAGCTCGCGGTGGTGCTGGCAAAAAAGCAGATAAGGGCGCATCTGACAGGCGGAGTCTCGTAGCCACATCGCCGGGATATCACCGGTAATCACGAAAACTCCCTGATCGCTCGGCTGTAGCGTGGTATCCAGTGTGTTCGCCAGCGCCCGTTCCAGCATTGCGGCGATAGCGGGGTTATCCATCCGGTCCCGCACTCGGTCGCCGCATAGTTGAATAAATTCTCGGTTCTCAATGTTCATCGGTTAATTGTTTCCTGTGAGTGCTGTCGTGGACACGCCTGTTCATTGTGATCGAACAGGTGGCAGCGGTGTGCCGGGATATGCAGTTTGAGAGTGCTACCGCGCTGGTGCCGGTGGTAGCCATTCAGCTTGCTGGTCAGACTCCCTTCCAGATAGAGGCATGTGGCGTCGCCTAACTGTTCAATAAAGTAGATATGCCGTTGCAGAGTGTTTTCTTCTTCGTCATCTGCCAGCGCAAGGTGCTCTGGGTGGATACCAACGGTAACGTGTTCACTGACAGAGAGCTGTTCGCCGTTGACGTTAATGGCGAGAATTTCACCGCCCGAAAGCCTGACTTTGACGTGGTCAGGAGCGAGTTTGATGACCTGCGCGCTTAAAAAGTTCATCTGTGGTGAGCCGATAAAACTGGCGGTGAACTTGTTCCTGGGGTGGTCATACAGCTCCATCGGTGAGCCGATTTGCGCGACGCTGCCGTACTGATTTACGCTTTCTCCGCTGTTGAGCAGCACGATTTTGTCTGCCAGAGTCATTGCTTCAATCTGATCGTGGGTGACATAAACGGTAGCGACATTTTCGAAATCCCGATGCAGGCGGCCAATTTCGAGGCGCATCTGGGCCCTTAGCCCGGCATCAAGGTTGGAGAGCGGTTCATCAAACAGGAAAGCGCCTGGTTTGCGCACGATGGCGCGGCCAATCGCTACGCGCTGCCGCTGACCGCCGGAGAGGGCGGCAGGGCGGCGGGTAAGCAACTCTTCCAACTGTAGCGATTTTGCTGCCGCCGCAACCTGGCGCTTCACTTCCTCTTCCGGCATCTTCGCCATTTTCAGGGCGAAGCCCATGTTTTCTTCCACCGTCATATGCGGATAGAGCGCGTAGTTCTGGAATACCATCGCGATGCCCCTCTCAGAAGAGGGGACTTCGGTCATGCGTTTATCGTCAATGTACATCTCACCGGCGGAGATCTCCTCCAGACCGGCGATCATTCGCAGCAGCGTGGACTTCCCGCAGCCGGAGGGGCCGACGATCACGCAGAACTCACCCTGGCTGATAGTCAGGTTGATGTTGTTTATCA
>JBOFJM010000332.1:0-3821 GCA_051656825.1 Kluyvera sp. | reverse complement strand
ACGGTAGACTTCCGTAATACGGTTGTCATTATGACTTCGAACCTGGGTTCTGATTTGATTCAGGAACGGTTTGGCGATTTGGATTACGGTCATATGAAAGATCTGGTACTGGGCGTAGTGAGCCAGAACTTCCGTCCAGAGTTCATTAACCGTATTGATGAAGTCGTGGTATTCCATCCGCTGGGTGAGCAGCACATTGCTTCTATTGCTCAGATTCAGTTGCAGCGTTTGTATCAGCGTTTGGAAGAACGCGGTTATGAAACGCAGATCTCTGATGAGGCACTGCATTTGTTGAGTAAAAATGGCTACGACCCTGTGTATGGGGCGCGTCCACTGAAACGTGCTATTCAACAGCAGATCGAAAACCCACTGGCGCAGCAAATCCTGTCGGGCGAGCTGATGCCAGGCAAAATGATTCGCCTAGAAGTCAAAGACGACCAGATTGTGGCAGTACAGTAAGTCACAAAACGACAAAAACGGGCCCTTCGGGGCTCGTTTTTTGTTGTCTATAGAAAAAACCTGCCTGTAATACTTGTCAGTGAAGCTTTGAAGAGAGCCGTAACACATAGCGTTGTGGCTTCTTTTTGCCGCTTGGGGATAATGTCTTCTCCTTCGGTCCGATCGGCGTGCCTTAAGCGCTTTATCGAAATCGAAGGGTTGGGACATGTGCCATTCATATTGAAGTCTATTACAGGGATACCGAATTTATAACACTCTTAAAGTCAGGCGTCAGTCTGCTTTTGGTTGCTATCCTTGATATTATTTCCCGACTTCCCATTAATATCAATTTAAATCATTTCTGAAAAATAATTTCTGTTTTTGACGGTGGACTCGTTTATCTGTATTCTAAAAAAATCTTAAGCCTCAGTCAGCATTTTATAATGTCCATATACATTGTTTGTTTAATGATTTCTTTTGGTCTATTGTCAGGCTCAATGTATTTATGCTTTAAATATAAATCTTCAATATTATCTTTTGTTATTATAATGTTAATTATATGGATCACCGTTTGTTTTAATGGTGCGTGGTTGATAATACGCTATTATACAGGGGAAGGTATTAACATGGCCTTACTCAGCACCTTATCTGGCGATATGACGGGGGCTGATTTTGATTCGTATCTTTCTGGCATCCTCGGTGGAGGGGGACTGGTATTATTTTCTTTATTGGGGATGTGCTGGTCAGTAAAGAAAAAGAAACGTGTTAATAAGCAAATGGCGAGAATAGCCTGGCTACCTTCTTTTCTTTCAGCTTTATCATTAATCATTGCGCTATCGATTTCTCCTTTTTTTTATCAAGTAGCAATGCTTGCTATACCATCTTACCTTAATAAAGGTCCGGGGGGTAGTGAATATTACCATGTTCCTCAAGCCGAATTAGCGAAAAATAATAAAAACATTGTCTATATTTATGCTGAAAGCCTTGAGGCTACCTGGTTTGATAAAGTGAAATTCCCACGATTGACAGCAGAGTTGGACGTTTTTCGTCATCAGGCAACAGACTTTAGTAATACACTAGGCTACAGTACAATTAATTATACTATCGGTGGAATTGTTGCATCACAATGTGGTTTGCCGATGATGGGGTATAAAATTAACAGTACGGGTACGAAATTCTTTCCGGATGCTATATGTCTGGGAGATATACTCCAACAACGAGGATATGATAATTATTTTTATCAGGGAGCCGATTTACGCTTTACTAATAAACGAGATTTTTTCACCACACATGGTTTTAAAGAAGTATATGGCCTGACTGAGCTTATAGAAGATATGGACGAAAACGACCGTACTTATCGACACGCTTGGGGACTCTACGATGATACGCTGCTAAAAAAAGTATGGGAACGTTATGAATCGTTATCTCAGCAGAAAAAAAACTTTGCACTTTTTGCGTTAACCGTAGATACCCATGCACCGAAGGGGTTTGTCTCACAGAGTTGTCAACGTAAGCGCTATGATTATGCTGGAGAGCAAAACCCGTCCCTGAGTGCGATTTATTGCAGCCAGGAAGAGTTGGCGAAGTTTATCGAGAAAATTATTCATTCCCCCTGGTTTGCCAATACTATTATTGTCGTTTCCTCTGATCATCCGGCGATGGAGAATACTGCAACAGACTATCTGGATGAAAATAAAAGAAGAAATTTATTTTTTATCATTAGCGCGGATCAATCGGATGCCAGGAATATTGATAGTGTCAGAAATGTGATGGATAATGGTGCGACTCTGCTAGATATGTTAGGTGGAGATAACGCGATTGGTTTGGGGCGCAGTAGTTTTTCACGGCAATCATTATCCGCAAAGTTTGATGATCTGGAAAGTAAATTCATATCTTGGCAGTATGATATTGAAAATATGTGGGGGGGATTGAAGTTACCCGATAAGATAACTCTTGATATGGTACGAGAGAAGTTAATTCTGACTGAAAGTAATACTTCCTCTTTCCCCTTTATAATCGCTGGTAAAGGCTCTAGTTACGAGATGTTTAAACCAGATTCCGTGCAAGTATCATTACGAAACCAACTAGCGCTGAATGATGAGGACGATTACTTTATATGGAACGATCGTTGTGGCGAAATAAATAATGTTCTTCATCTGGATGACAACATGGGTAAACAGCAATGGTGTAAGGCTGAAGGGCGACTAAGTAATGGTATTACAGCGAGTAAACTTACAGAAAAATCACTGAAGATTGATTTAAACTCTTCCAAAATTAACAGTCCTTTCTGGTTTAGTGATCACGACTTATATCTAGATAGAAAAACACTTCTTCGCCGAAGTGATGAGAATATTTATTACCAGGCAGATCGTATTTTTTTTAATTTATCAGGGTTGCCTGATAATATTAGTGAAATTTCTGCGAAATATGTTCCTGCGATAAGAGAAGCGTGGGGGGTGAGAGTTAATAATGAACTATCCATTAGTTTTAAGAATCCGTTACCTTCTGATGTCACTATTGAGATTACCGGGAAAGCGTTTGGCGAAAGTGTCGGTAAACCGGGTAAAGTAAAGCTGGGTGACGAGACACAGTGGATTCGTTTTGGCGGTGATGTCACCACACAAAGAGTGCGTTTCATCAATGTGGACAAATCATCAATGTTAGTTATTACACCTCCCCTTACGGAGGGAGTAATAGAGGATGAAAACCTTGATGTTAGACGGATACGTATGCAGGACAAGGGCATTGGTCTGGTAACGTTGAAAGTATTACCTCAATAATATATGACTGATGCAGCAGGCAGCGGGTAGCGGTGTTTCTGGATAATGAAGTGGCATGGTCTGCTCTAACGTCAGTGGCAACCAGACTACTTTCCTGGCTGTTTCAAGGATAAGTTTGCCGTTATGGGGCAGTACTATACGCCATCGGTCTGGGCGAGTGTAAACAAGAACGAGACATCCTGAAAAAGGTCGCCGGTACAATCTGGCTCCGGGTATGAGCCGTTGTAGCTATTGCTGGGGTAATGTGGTGGCAGAATCGTTCATCAGTTCACTCATATAAAGAAAGCATCAGAAAGCGGGTATATAAAAGCCAGGACATGACTCTAGTGGATATCTTGATTACATTGAGGTGTTCTATAACCTAGCCCGACGCCACCATTATCTCGATGGCGTCAGCCCTGAGGCTTTTGAAAAGGCTTTGTCGTGAGGACAGGAACTGCCTGTGGAATCAAGAAAACTCTGGTTTTGTGGATAACTCTGTGTGTAAGCAGGTATAAGGCGGGTTTCTGCTGGGGATTGCAGCAATCAGTCATTTTTCTGCAATTTAGGGGTTGCGGACTCTCGGGAACTCCCTATAATGCGCCTCCATCGACACGGCGGATG
>JBOFJM010000331.1:0-3880 GCA_051656825.1 Kluyvera sp. | reverse complement strand
AATGTAATAGTTAACCTGAGGGAATTGTTTAAGGTATATCGCTGGAATATGGGTATGGTGCGGGTCGCCGTGAGCAATTTCCTGGTAGATACTTTTTTTCTCTTCGCTGTTGATAATGACCACCACTTTCCTAGCTTTGATTATCTTGTTCAAGCCGACGGTAATACCTTCTGATAACGAAACATCGCCGGAGAAGTATTTATTGCTGGCAACCTTGATAGTCACCTCATCCAGTTTGGTTTGCAGATAATCGGCGTCAAACGGCACGCCCGGCTCATTTAAACCAATGTGCCCATTCATGCCGACGCCCAGAATGACATAGTCAAATTCCATGCCCTCAAGTGCTGACTGATAGATGTCGATATTTTGCTCTGTGGTGGCAAAAGGGGCGAAATGAACCAGGCGCACAGGATTTGGGCATTTATGTACAAAATCGGCATTAATCATGCTCAGGCAACTGCCATCTAATTCACTCGGCACATTTACCCATTCATCAAGGGCAAAAAAAGTTAAGTTTTTAGTGATATCGGTCGCGGCTAGCGCATTATATACCCAACGTGGCGTGCTACCTGAAGGGATTAATACGCGCGAATGTGGCTCCAGTGCGGATAGCTCAGCAACAATTTGTTTGGCAAGAGCATCGTTATCTTGAAATGAGATCTTATTCATTGATCTTTCTCGCTATTAAAGTGATTCAATTGTTTTTGCAAACAGCGGCAAATACTGTTTGTTCGCTTTTAACATTTCTTTGACGAGTTCGACGCCGTTATTGTCGCTTGAACATAATGGGTTAAAGACAAAGGCAGAAATAAGTTTTTGATAATCACCGGTTGCCGCTGCTGTCACAACCTGGGTTTCGTAATCTTTCATCATTGAAACAATGCCTTTGGCTGGTGATGGAATTTCACCGGTACAAATTGGCATTGGGCCATTTTTCGTCAACACACAGTTAACTTCAACCACCACATCCGCCGGTAAATTGGTGATGGCGCCATTATTGAGCACGTTGACGGTCTGAATACTTTTATCGTCCAGATAGATAGCTCTGATGACGTTCAGTGCCGCAGTGGAATAGAGCGCACCGCCTCGGGCGTCAAGCTCTTTGGGTTTCTCTGCCAGATTTTCATCGCGATATTTTTTAAATAATTCAGTTTCAATATTTTTAACGATTTCACCGCGTGATAGCTCAGCCGCATTTTGCTCGGCAAGCAGTTCATCCGTTTTAATATAATATTTTAAATAAGACGATGGGATGAGATTAGTTGCTGATAACAGCTCTTTGTTGAATTGCTCGTTATTTACATTTTTAAAGCCCAATTCATCAACGTCTGATGCATTCATTATATTGATGACTTCATGCATACGATCTTCACCATGACACAGAATCCTGGTGATAAAGTTCATGTGGTTAGAGCCTTTGAACTCAACGTACAGATCTTCAACGTTAACGTTCAGCAAAGAAGCCACTTTGTGGGTCATATTGATGGGGCCATTGCACAGGCCGATAACCCGTTGGTTATTGCTGTATTTGAGTACCGCTTCAGTGACCATGGACGCCGGGTTAGTGAAGTTAACTAACCATGCATTCGGGCAGATTTCCTTCATCTGGTTAGCGATTTCAATGATAACGGGGATAGTGCGCAGCGCTTTGAACAGGCCGCCTGCGCCGTTGGTTTCCTGGCCGATAAAACCGTAGGACTTCGGAAGGCTTTCATCAATGATGCGTGCGTCAATTCCACCGACGCGTAGCTGGGTCACGACAAAGTCTGCATCCTGCAATGCGGACTGGCGATCCAACGTTTGTGTTACCTGAATAGGTAAGCCCGCTTTTGCCAGCATTCGTTGGGTCAACTGGAAAATGATATTCATTTTCTCTTTACCCATTTCAACATCAACAAAGGCAATGTGAGAAATAGGCAGTTGAGCGTGGTTTTTAATCACGCCATCAATTAATTCTGGGGTATAGCTACTACCGGCACCGATAACAACCAATTTGACTTTGTTCATTAATCTTCTTCCTTAGAATTAAACTTCAACGACACTTTCCGAACGTTGGATAAATGGAAAAGCATAATATCGACGATGGCTACCTGCATTGAGAAACTAATATTTTCAAATGCGCTGTCCTTAATAATGGCGTTTTTGTAAAGCAAAGCGGCATCCGCCTGCCGCTCCAGCGTTGAATTATATCGGCTGGTTATTGCTGCAACTTTTACGCCATACTTTTTGGCGTTTCTAATAATTTCTTCTAACATCTCAGACTCACCGCTATTTGAAACAATGAGCAGGCAGTCAGTATGAGCTAAAAAGCGGCTTCGTACATTACAATTGGTATAGTCTGTTTCATTGAAAACATTAAAGCCTAAAACCATTAAGTTATAACTGATGTATTTAGCGACGCTGTCGGATGTCCCATAACCCCAAGTGATAATTGAATTGCAATTAGATAAGAAATTTATGAATTTTTTAACTTCGTCTTCAGAAACCTTGTTTAAAGAGTCTTGTATTTCCTGTATGTACTGGCTCACAAATAAATTGTGATTCTGTGAGTTTTGCGACTTTGAGAACACATCCCGAATGTTGGCTTTAAATTCTTGATAACTGTTGAAGCCTAATTTTTTTACCAATTTAGAAATTGACGGTGCGGTAGTGTATGCGCGCTCGGCAAGTTCATGAATTCTCATTTCGTAAACGTCAGAAGGATTCTCCTGACAAAATTTATAAATCCTCAGCTCATTGCTGGTTAAATCTTTGCGCATGGAAACTCCTGCGTAGATGCGGTGCGGGCACGACATCGGATTTAGGGGGAATTTTAGCAAGCGAATGCTGGAAATAGATTTTATGTTTTAGAAATTAATTTCCGTGATCTCGGTTATAAATTTCTAAGTGCGTGCTTTTCAAAGCGTGAAAGGGAGAGGCGAGAGGCGGATAAAGAGAGAGGTAGAAAGGGGGCGAGTTTGCCCCCTTACGCAAATTATGACCTGACAACCGGCTCCGCGATGGGCTGCGGTGTGGCGGGTCTGTCGGCCCTTGAATCTCGCAGCGTAAAGACGGCAAAAATAGTGAAGAACCCGGAAATCGCGCCAAGAATCAGATAGGTATCGGCAAAGCCGATGGTGTCATACAAATGGCCGGCAATCGGTGAGTAGACTGCCGTGGCAATCGAGGCGACAAACAGCACCAGCAGGTACACCGTCGATGACAGTTTGTTATCAAAGTTGGCGGAGATAAATTTAAACACCGACACCAGAATCAGCGGTTTTTCGATAGCGTGCATCATTTTTACTGCGGCAATCCACACAGGCCCGAGCGGGATGGCTGACCCTGCGATACGCAGCGACATTATCGCCCCCGCGATAACCAGCGCCCATTTTGCGCCAGTACGGTTAACGAACCACGGCATCAGGCACAGGAATAGTGTTTCACCGCACACCTGCACCGAGGCAAGCATCCCGTACCAGTGGTTGCCTTCCTCTTTGGTCGGGAATTGCATCGAGAAATATTGCGCGAACTGTTGATCGTAGGTGTCGTAGATTTGCGTCACAAACAGGGTGAAGATAAGCAGCATCCAGAACTGACTATTTTTGGCTAACTCCAGCGCGTGGATAACTTTCAGCGAGCTGGTTTTTTCTATCTCGGCGTTGGTCAGCTCGATTTTAGTCATCATAAAGCAAACGGCGGCGACGACAATCGCGCCACTAGCCAGCCAAAACGAGAGGTTAGGGATTGAGTCGATATATTTACCGACAATCCACGCCGCTGCCGCCCAGCCTAACGATCCCCACATCCGCACACGGCCATATTCAAAGTGGTAGCGGCGCGAGATTTTATCTATGTAAGAGTCGATAACGCCACAGCCAGAGTTGAAGATAGCCCCGAG
>JBOFJM010000330.1:0-3183 GCA_051656825.1 Kluyvera sp. | reverse complement strand
GGGACTATCCGCATTTACCGCAAAGACGATCGAGCGGGAAGAATGGCGCGTGCCGGTCGGCACACCAATTGGGGGGACTCGGGCTACTATCTCGCCAGCATTTATGATGGTGAAAACTGGCGTAAGCTGCAATTTAATGCGTTGGTTCCCTATGAGCAACGCTGCTACGAGCAGGCGGGTGAGTGTGCGTATGTTGAAGCGCATTTGCAGTCTGTGATTGCAAGCTGGCAGGGATTAGTCGCGAGTTATGACTCGGATCTGCGTAGCTTCCGCATCCCGGGCCATGAAATTGCCTAGCGCGTGTGGCTACCTGTCAGGGTAGCCACTCTCTCACGGTTTTAGTGAACATCAATCCATTCCAAATAATAACGTTAAGAAATAATGTACATCACTGCATTATGCGTATTTTCTGAGCAAATAATATTACAGCGTATTGTGGGGGAATAAAGTATTGTCGCCTGACATTATCTTTGCTTAGCGTGGATTAACGATATTTTTATGGCTATTGCGGATTATGTAGACGATCGTTCTGTGCTGTCCGGCACAGACAAATTAATAATACCGATAATGAGTAAAAAGAAACTCGATTTAATTTCCCGGTATTGTAAAGTGCGGTGCAAAACAGAGGCATGGATAGCAATAAGGTTTTTGTAACGCAATGTATGTAGAACAATTTCTAACCGCTTACGATGATTCGTTAAGTGCCGATTCGAAGATAGATCCGCTAGGGCAGTTAGTTATCTGGTCGTCCTGGGGGCAGCATATCTTCAATAGTCGCATTACCTCTATTGCTAACGATGTTCGGCAGTACACGCTAAACCTGTTGCATCACAGTGTGATGCGCCAGCTATTGGCTGATGATAACCAGCAAACAGCCGGAGCGATGAAAAGCCGTTATGGCAAAAAACAGCTACCGGAGTTCAGAGCCGCTTGCTTAATCCACATGGAGAATATTTATTCTATGCTGGCGGAAGAAAAAAAAGGCGTGGAGTTGACGGGGGTGCAGGGCATCAATAAAGCCCGGCCAAAATGGATACCCGGAGAGAACAATCCGGTGCTGTGTTTTGGTCATGACCATCATAGTGAGCTATTGAGAAACCAGCTCGCCTTAGGAACCAATGGCCGCTATAAATCACCGATGATGAATATGGGCTTTTTCTCAACCGACTACCGCTACGACTTACCGAAAAATAAAGCAGTCTGGCAGGACGTAGAAGCCTTTATTAAACGTACCCCGGTGCTGAAAAAGCTGTGTGCAGAAGCATTGAATTACTTGCAATCACTGATGCAAGTCTCGGGGAAACGCGGGTTGAATCCGTTGTTCAAAGAGATCTCTCCTGCGCTCAAAAAAGCCTATGTCAACGCCTTCCGCGACCCGAAAATGGTCGGTGATTATGCCTGTGATTTTTGGCTGCGCATGACGGGGCTTAATAAAAATGCGGCAGGGGCGATTTATCACGTGCTGGAACAAGAACGCCAGCGGGGCGATGAGGCGTATTACTCTCCATCAGAAGTGTTCAAACTGGCGGAGCGTCAGGCGAAAAAGAGGCCTGAGATCAACGGTGACGCCCTGATAACGTTACAACATATTCGCCACGCCGAGCCTTTTTTATCATTGATTGATCTGATGTTTTCCGGCCTGCGTCGCCAAAGCAGCCAGACGCTCTCGGCGTTTGGCCAGTTTTGGCAGGCGCGCGGCCTTAATAGCCAGCATTTGCCGCAATTGGCGGCACAAATTCAGCAAAATAATGCACTACTGTCTTCGCTATCGGGGACACCGGCGTGGCGTTTCCAGCGGTTACTCGCGTTAGCCAGCGCGCCGACGCTAGAACAACAAGTGCAGGGTTTGTTGGCCTACCATCGCGATTTGATGGAGGCTCGCGGGCAGTTCCCGTGGCTGGTGTTGGAGGGGGAGAACATTGTTTTGCATATCCCGCCACAGACGTTCGACGAGAAACGGCAAAATGATGATTGGGTGAATCACTACTATCTGCTCCAGTTTAGACATTTGCTCAAAGGACTTTGGGGGACTGCCGCATGACGCTTTTAGACAATTTCAGATTACAGCTCGAAGAAATCGGCGAGCTAAAGCGAGTGTGGCTGACCACCTTTAATCTTGATATCTCTTTTGTGGAAACCTGGGTGCTGCCTGCGGTATTGGGAATGGATGCTCCCGTTAGCCGAATGGATTATGAAGGCTTACAGCACGAACTTAGCGAAAGCGGCATCGATTTTCGTATTTTCTGCGACCCACGCATGATAGCCAAAGAGAAGCCGAAACGGACGTCGATTGCGGTTTACCCCGTGTCGCTACGCAATATGACGCCGCAAGAGGACGTGTATCTTGATACGCAACACGGCTTGTTCCACCCTAAAGTGTTTTATCTCGAAGGGAAAAACCGCAAGATAATTCTCGGTGCAGGGAGCGCGAACCTTACGCTAAGCGGTTGGGGGCGCAACCAGGAAGCCGTTGATTTCCGCTGGATTGCCACCAGGGCGCAATTTCAGCAGGCTAAGCAATTTTTTACCGCCATTGATGAAAGCCTGCGCGATGAATTCCCCGCATACCCTAAATATTACTCAGATGACGACGATACGGCGTGGTCATTTATCCATAGCCTGTCGCGGCCGACCTTATTAGACGCATTACAGGATGGCGGTGAGCTGGAAACGCTCAGCGTCTGGTCCCCTTATCTGGCGGGTGATTTAGCCGGGCTTATCGGCAAACTCGGCACCGATGTCCGGGTAAAACTGGTTCCTGACCTCGTGTCAGGGCGCTACCTGCGCACCCGCTGGAATGAGAGCCTGCAAGCGCTGCTCGATGACCAAACGCTGATGTTGCATCACTCGCCTGCGCCGAAAGACGATCGTGCATTAATGACCCATGCCAAAATTTGGCTGGCAAAAAATTCACACAGCCGACAACTGGCGGTGGGATCGTGGAATTTTACCGGCCCGGGATGCAGTAGCCTGCCAGAGAATAACTGGAATGTTGAAGCCGGTATCGTGCATCCCGTTTCATCAGGCGTTGAGATTTGTGGCAAGGCGTGGCAGGCGGTGAGCGAAGCAGATTTTGCCAGCGATACACTGCTGGAAGAAGAGGCGCTACAGCCGGGTGAACTGCCTCCGTTCGACCTTGCCGTCGTTTTTGATTGGGCTAACGGTGAATATCGCATTACCGGT
>JBOFJM010000329.1:0-6385 GCA_051656825.1 Kluyvera sp. | reverse complement strand
GGTGATGGCACCTGGGATCAGCAGGACGAACAGACCGCCGTGCGGAGCCATCAGTTTCGCGCCTACCGCCATCGAGATTGCGCCCGTTACTGCGCCACCCACGATACAGCAAGGCAGCACACGCATTGGATCACGAGCCGCGAACGGAATCGCCCCTTCAGAGATAAAGCACAGACCCAGTACCAGCGCCGCTTTACCGCCTTCGCGTTGACCTTTGTCGAACTTGTTACGCGCAACCAGCGTCGCAATACCCATCGCCAGCGGTGGTACCATACCGGCCGCCATAATTGCCGCCATCGGTGCGTAAGTTTGGGTACTCAGCAGACCCACGCCAAACGCGTATGCCGCTTTGTTCACCGGGCCACCCATATCGGTACACATCATGCCACCGAGAATTGCCCCCAGCAGTACCGCATTCGCCGTGCCCATAGTTTGCAGCCAGTGAGTCAGCCAGTTCAGCAGCGCCGCAACCGGCGTACCAATCAGGTAGATCATCGCCAGGCCGACAATCAGGCTGGATATCAGCGGGATTATCAAAATAGGCTTCAGCGCTTCCATGCTTGGCGGCAGCTTCAGTTTGGTACTGATAAACTTCGCGGCATAACCGGCAATGAAGCCCGCGATGATACCGCCGATAAAGCCGGAGCCGCCGCTAACGGCTAACATACCGCCGATAAGACCCGGCGTCAGGCCAGGACGGTCAGCAATGGAGAAGGCAATAAAGCCCGCCAGCACAGGGACCATCAGGGCAAAAGCGGAAGCACCACCAATTTGCATCAGCGCCGCTGCCAGCGTGCCTTTGACTTCAAACGCTTTAATGCCAAAGGCGAACGAAAGCGCGATACACAGACCACCGGCAACCACCATCGGCAACATATAGGAAACGCCGGTCAGCAGGTGACGATATGCCCCACCAGCGCTCTCTTTTTTCGCCGTATCGGCCGGTGATTTGCTCTGCCCTGCCGGTTGATACGGCTTGGCTTCGACCATGGCTTTATCCAGCTCCTGCGCGGTTTTCTTCAGCGCCAGACCCGTAGTAGTGCGATACATCGGTTTACCGGCGAATTTCGCCAGATCCACTTCGATATCCGCCGCCACGATAACCAAATCCGCTTGCTCGACTTCTTCAGGCGTAATCGCGTTACCCGCCCCCACAGAACCACGGGTTTCCACTTTCACCCACAGGCCACGTTTTTTGGCTTCGGTTTCAATCGCTTCCGCCGCCATAAAGGTATGCGCGACGCCGGTTGGGCAAGCAGTTACCGCAACGATGCGCTTCACTGCGCCGCTTGCCGTAGGCTCGGCCTGAGCCGGTGCCTGATAGGCGATAGCATGTGATTTTGCTTCGCTCAGGAACAGTTCCGGGTGCGAAACGGCCCGGTTAATATCGCCGAGGTAAACCTGCTTACCGACCAGCGCGGTATCAGCAGGCAGTGCCGACCCCAGGACGATCGCCAGTTCGGCGTCATTCGGGTTATCAATTAACTCCAGGTGTGCTTTCTGTGCTGCCGTACTGAGCAGGGTCTTCGCCATATAAGCACGAGCCTGTCCGAGTTTGGCATCGATAATCAGCAGCGTTTTCATACGCCTCTCCTGCTGTTAGTTAAAGGGTTTCAGGTCAACGCGCGCCATCATCGCGGCCAACTGGGTACGATCGGTAATCCCGACATTACTCTGACTTACCGCCAACGCGGCAACCGCCGTTGCCAGACGCAGAGTATGCTCGCTGGACTCACGCATCAGCAGGCCATAAATCAGGCCGCCAACCATAGAATCACCGGCGCCGACGGTGCTCACCACCTCAACAGACGGCGGCTTAGCCAGCCACTCGCCAGATGCGTTAACCCACAGCGCGCCTTCTGCCCCGAGGGAGATAACGACATGGGCGATACCCTGCTCGCGCAGCGCGTGAGCGGCATCAATCACATCTTTCATTTCAGGCAGCTTACGACCTGCCCAAATTTCCAGCTCGCGACGGTTCGGTTTCACCAACCACGGCGCGGCTTTCAGACCCGCCACCAGTGCTTCACGGCTGCTGTCGAAAATAATGCATGGGCACTGGCTACGCAGACGCGTCATCCAGTCGGTAAACGCTTCTGGGCTGACACCCGCCGGCAGACTACCGCTGACGCATACCATGTCGAACTGACCCAACCAGCTCAGGGAATCGTTAACAAAACGCTCCCAATCCGCTGGGGTAACTTCAAAGCCGGAGAAGTTGAAATCAGTGACTTCACCGTCTTTTTCAGTCAGCTTAACGTTGATACGAGTACGGCCCTGCACCACCTGGAAGCGGTTAGCGATGCCCAGCTCGCTGAACAGTTGCTGAAAACCATCCTGGTTATCTTTACCCAGGAAACCGCCGACGGTGACGTCGATACCTAAGTCTTTCAGCACTTTAGCAACGTTGATGCCTTTACCGGCAGCGTGCAGCTCGGTGGTACGCACCAGGTTCACTTCCCCGCGCTCAACTTCTGGTGTAAACCCAACCAAATCATAGGCCGGATTTAAAGTAATTGTGGCTACTCTTCTGCTCATTTACGCGCCCTCCCCAAGGCCTGAAGCAATCGCTTCGCCAATGGCGTCCAGCGCCTGACGAGCATCGTCACCTTGCGCGGTAAAGCGCAGACGGTGACCTTTCTTAACACCCAGCGCGACGACCTTCATCAGGCTACGTCCGTTGGCTGGTTTACCGCTGCCGTCAAGGTTGGTCACGGTAATGTCACTGGTAAATTTTTTGATGGTGTTCACCAGCATGGTTCCCGGACGAGCATGAAGACCATGCTCGTTACGGATGACAAATTCTTCACTCAGCATGTCGTCAGCGGCGGCATCATCGCTGGTCAGCAGTGCTAACAGTGTTGCGGCATCTGCTTTCAGCAAGCGTTCAGCTTTGTTATCCACCAGCAGATTCGCCAGGCGGTTCAGCACGGCTGTCGGCTGTGCATCGGCCATCGCAACGGTTATCAGCACCGAGGCAACAGCATCGTCAACGCTAAACGGCGTGGCCGCGCGGCTCACCGCAATGGCGCTGCGCAAGTTGCCTTCAGCACAATCGCTCAGCCAGATCCCCTGACCTAGGTTCAGCGGCTGTTCATTAATCACTCGCGACACAAAAGTGGCATCGGCAGCGCCCGCTTCTTTCAGGCGAGCGGCGTTCAGCGCCTGTAGCGTGACCAGCGAACCTGCGTTGACATCCAGCGTCAGCATGTCGTTGTCCAGCTTCAGCGCTTCGCTTTGCTTTTCGCTCATCAGCAGTGCACGCAGTTCTTCTGCGGTTGTCACGGTTTTCAGCTGTTCAGCGACGTCGTCGTCACTCAGCACATGCGTCAACTGGCGCAGCAGGCCAAGGTGTTCATCGGAGCTGGCGGCGATACCAATCGCGACATAAGCGGTTTGCCCTTCGCCCCAGGTCACGCCCTGCGGGAACTGGAAAACCTGCACGCCGGTTTTCAGCACCTGATCACGGGTATCAGTAGTGCCATGCGGAATGGCAATGCCATTACCGAGGAAAGTGGAAGTTTGCTGCTCACGCGCCAGCATGCCGGCAACGTAACCGTCAGCCACGTTGCCCGCACTGACTAACGCTGCGGCAACCTGCCGAATAGCCTCTTCTTTATTCGCGGCCTGCTGGCCGGGATGAATATCCTGAACGGTTAACTGGAACATGGTTCCCCTCGCTCGCTGAATTGAATCGATTCAGCTTTTGTGAGAAAAAATCGTCGTACTTAGCGGGTAAAGTGCTGAAGACGACGCTGAAACGTTTCAATAATATTGTGCCTTTCTTAATCAGCCTGCAAGTTTTGCTGCTGATTTGATCGCATAAATTAGATCTACAGCACATTTCATTAGCATTCACGCCACAAAAGCTGAAGCACCTTATGGCACTCATCAACCACTTCAGCTAGATGTCAGCCTATTTTTGAAATGGTTTTTTGATTTTTTCGTGCCGAATTTGATTTCGGTTACTGTTCATTTTCTGAGTCACGGCGTACACTCCCCCGCCTCTCCTAAAGTGACTGATAAAACAACATGCAAAACAGTACCGCCGCCGCCCCTCGGCGCTCGTTTGATCTCACCTCGTCATCATTTCTGATTGTCGCGTTTTTAACCGGTATTGCCGGTGCGCTCCAGACTCCGACGTTGAGTCTGTTCCTCAGTAATGAAGTGCACGTTCGCCCGGCGATGGTGGGTTTCTTTTTTACTGGTAGCGCCATTATTGGCATTTTCGTCAGCCAGTTTTTAGCCAGCTATTCCGATAAACGCGGTGACCGCAAAAATCTGATTGTTTTCTGTTGTCTGCTGGGCGTGCTGGCCTGCGTGTTGTTTGCCTGGAACCGCAACTACTTTATTTTGCTGTTTGTCGGCGTGTTTCTGAGTAGCTTCGGTTCTACCGCTAACCCGCAAATGTTCGCCCTCGCCCGCGAACATGCGGATAAAACGGGCCGTGAGGCGGTGATGTTCAGCTCGATTATGCGTGCGCAGGTGTCGCTGGCGTGGGTTATCGGCCCGCCGCTGGCCTATGCGCTGGCAATGGGCTTTGACTTTACGGTGATGTACCTGTCGGCGGCGGTGGCGTTTGTGGTCTGTGGCGCGATGGTGTGGATATTTCTGCCCACGATGCGTAAAGGCACGGCGTCGGCAAGCGCTATCGTTCAGGCTCCGCGTACCAACCGTAAAGATGCGCTGCTGCTGTTCATTATTTGCACCCTGATGTGGGGCACTAACAGTCTGTACATCATTAATATGCCGCTGTATATCATCAATGAACTGCATCTGCCGGAGAAACTGGCGGGGATAATGATGGGGACAGCCGCAGGGCTTGAAATCCCAACCATGCTGATTGCAGGTTACTTTGCCAAACGTCTTGGAAAACGCTTCCTGATGCGCCTGGCGGCCATTGCTGGGCTGCTGTTCTACGTGGGGATGTTGACCTTTGATAGCCCTATGCTGCTGCTGGCGATGCAACTGCTGAACGCAGTTTACATCGGCATTCTTGGCGGGATTGGGATGCTCTATTTTCAGGATCTGATGCCAGGCCAGGCCGGTTCGGCAACCACTCTGTACGCCAATACCTCACGCGTTGGCTGGATTATCGCCGGTTCACTGGCCGGTATCGTGGCAGAAATCTGGAACTACCATACGGTATTCTGGATTGCGCTGGGGCTGTGTGCCGCCACTATTGTTTGTCTGACGCGCATCAAAGACGTTTAAGGCGCAGTCAGCGCTTCGAGATGCAATAAATAGGTGATGGCCTCGGTTCGCGTTGCACCGCACATATCCCGCGCGGGCTGTAGCCCCGCGCACACTTTCGGGCGCAGCGGAGAGCCAAAGATTTTACAGCGCTGATGCTCATCTAGCTGCACGCACGGCGTGTTCGCTGGTTTGCCGTTGGGCATACCGGGGATGGGGCTGGAAATAGAAGGCGCAGTGCAGCAAGCCCCGCAGTCCGGACGACATTCCATCGCGGGTTCTCTGTTATGTTGAATAGGTGGTTGTTGCGCACAGTATCACCTTTTATTAAGAGATAGCAAAACCCTCGAATTCCGCTTGCCTGAAACGCACAGCACGAGTAATTTTACGCGATATTTTAGACCCCCTTGTACACAGGATAAATGCAATGCCAAGAGCGAACGAAATCAAAAAAGGTATGGTGCTGAACTACAACGGCAAACTGCTGGTTGTTAAAAATATTGATATTCAGTCACCGAGCGCCCGTGGCGCGGCAACGCTGTACAAAATGCGTTTTTCCGATGTCAGCACGGGTCTGAAAGTGGAAGAACGTTTCAAAGGTGATGATCTGCTGGATACCGTCACGCTGAACCGTCGTTTCGTTGACTTCTCTTATATTGATGGCAACGAATACGTGTTCATGGATAAAGAAGACTACACCCCGTACATCTTTACCCACGACCAGATTGCCGATGAACTGCAATTTATCCCAGAAGGCGGGATGCCGGATATGCAGGTTCTGCTGTGGGATGGCCAGGTTCTGGCGCTGGAACTGCCGCAAACGGTAGATCTGGAAATCGTAGAAACCGCTCCGGGTATCAAAGGCGCATCCGCCAGCTCCCGTACCAAACCCGCCACGCTGACCACAGGTCTGGTGGTGCAGGTTCCAGAGTACCTGACCACTGGCGAAAAAATTCGCATCCATATCGAAGAAAAACGCTACATGTGCCGTGCAGATTAATTCACCCACGGTTAAGCGATAAAAAAAGGACAGCCAAACGGCTGTCCTTTTTATTGTGCACAGAAAACCCCCAGCTAGGCTGGGGGTTCCGGAAAGCTTTCAGCTTTGAGCCAGTTATTAAAACCCCTTTTGATTTGTTAAAACACATTGCGGTCTGGCAACTGCAAGTGTCAAACAAGAAATCAAAAGGGG
>JBOFJM010000328.1:0-2193 GCA_051656825.1 Kluyvera sp. | reverse complement strand
CCTACGGAATCGTGACGTTGTCGGCCGGGTAAGCGCAGCACCACCCGGCATTAAACATCACTCTTCGCCGTTAAAACCCGCACGATTGAGCAGGAACTGCGACAACAGCGCGACCGGGCGACCGGTAGCACCTTTCGCTTTCCCTGAACGCCATGCCGTACCGGCGATGTCCAGGTGTGCCCAATTGTATTTACGGGTAAAGCGCGCCAGGAAGCAACCTGCGGTAATCGCGCCGCCAGGACGCCCGCCAATGTTTGCCATATCGGCAAAATTAGATTCCAGCTGTTCCTGATATTCATCGCCCAGCGGTAAACGCCATGCGCGGTCGCCAGACTGCTCGGATGCACCGATAAGCTCATGCGCCAGCGGGTTGTGGTTCGACATCAGACCGGTGATGTGATGGCCCAGCGCAATGACACAGGCGCCGGTCAGGGTCGCAACGTCAATCACCGCTTCCGGCTCGAAACGCTCAACGTAGGTTAATACATCGCACAGTACCAGACGGCCTTCGGCATCGGTGTTCAGCACTTCAACGGTTTGGCCGGACATTGTCGTCAGCACGTCACCTGGGCGATAAGCCCGCCCGCCAGGCATGTTTTCACAGCCCGCCAGTACGCCGATGACGTTAATAGGCAGCTGAAGCTCTGCGACCATACGCATCACGCCGTATACCGCCGCCGCACCGCACATGTCGTACTTCATCTCGTCCATGCCTTCGGCAGGCTTGATGGAGATACCACCGGAGTCGAAGGTCAGGCCTTTGCCCACCAGTACAATTGGACGAGCGTCTTCGGAAGCCACGCCCTTGTACTCAATAACCGACATCAGCGACTCGTTCTGCGAGCCGTTGCCGACGGCGAGATACGAGTGCATCCCCAGATCTTTCATCTGCTGCTCGCCGATAACGCGAGTGACGACGTTTTGGCTGTAACTGTCTGCCAACTGGCGCGCCTGAGAGGCAAGATACGCGGCATTGCAGATATTTGGCGGCATATTGCCGAGATCTTTCGCTGCTTTGATACCGGCTGCAATCGCGAGGCCGTGCTGAATAGCGCGTTCACCGCTGGTCAGTTCACGGCGAGTTGGCACGTTAAAGACCATTTTACGCAACGGGCGGCGAGGCTCGGTTTTGTTAGTTTTGAGTTGGTCGAAGCTATACAGCGTCTCTTTTGCCGTCTCGACGGCCTGACGCACTTTCCAGTAGTTGTTACGGCCCTTAACGTGCAGCTCAGTCAGGAAGCAGACGGCTTCCATTGAGCCGGTATCATTCAGGGTGTTAATTGTTTTCTGAATGACCTGCTTGTACTGACGCTCGTCAAGCTCGCGCTCTTTGCCGCAGCCAATCAGCAGGATGCGCTCTGACAGCACGTTGGGTACGTGGTGTAGCAACAGGGTTTGCCCTGGCTTGCCTTCCAGTTCGCCGCGACGCAGCAACGCACTGATATAGCCGTCGCTGATTTTATCGAGCTGTTCGGCAATTGGAGAGAGCCGACGTGGTTCGAAGACACCCACGACGATACAGGCACTCCGCTGTTTCTCTGGGCTACCACTTTTTACACTGAACTCCATGCACTACGCTCCTGAATCTTAAAGACAACGGCGGTGGCTACGGATAGAATTGCAAGCTTACGTAACTCATTTCCGCTGTTGCGGTGACTTCGTGTTAATCTTAACGTTATTACGGTGTTGGCACGTCAGAACAAATCCTGAAACGTGAAACCGCTGAGTCATTTAATCTTAGCGATGTTTTCGACGACTCAAGAGAATAAATGACGTTTAAGCCATGAAACAAGCTATTTTCCTGCAATAAGACGGGTTTTTACGGGCGTATTTATAGTGATAATCATACGATATCTGGTGCGGGAGACGCTAAAAAGCCAGCTTGCCATCCTTTTCATCCTACTTTTGATTTTCTTTTGTCAGAAGTTGGTGAAGATCCTTGGCGCAGCGGTTGACGGCGATATCCCGACAAACCTGGTGTTCTCTTTGCTGGGACTCGGCGTGCCGGAAATGGCGCAGCTTATCCTACCTCTGAGCCTGTTCCTGGGTCTATTGATGACGCTGGGAAAATTGTATACCGAAAGCGAAATTACGGTCATGCACGCGTGTGGCATGAGCAAAGCGGTACTGATTAAAGCGGCGATGGTGCTGGCGTTGTTTACCGGTATCGTGGCAGCAGTCAACGTCATGTGG
>JBOFJM010000327.1:0-3173 GCA_051656825.1 Kluyvera sp. | reverse complement strand
ACTTTTTGGGCGCAGAAAAAGCGGTCGGTCAGCGAGCCGACCAGAATCGGCGAGAGGATCGCCGCGATGGCGGTACAGGCATACGACCAGCCAATTTCACCGGCGGTAAATCCGCTTTTATTCAGCCATAGCCACAATGGTACAAACCAGGCGCCCCAGATAAACCATTCAATAAACATCATGAACGACAGCTTTACTGTAGTTTTCATCTCTAAATCCTTCATGACAGGTAAGGTACGCACAGACAATACCATTACATAATACCTTTTAAATACCTTTGAGGTGAAACCTTGAGCTGCGTAACACTTTTCCGTTCATGAATCGTGCCAGCAGATTGCACTTAAAAATGCCCTCATCATGGAAAAAAACGTCATCCGCGACCAGGCTTATTGCTGCCCAAAACATTCTGGGCGGGACATTTACGCACGCCGACGCAACGTTGGCCTTACGGGAGCATAGCTATGACTGATATTGCGCAGTTGCTTGGCAAAGACGCCGACAGCCTTTTACAGCATCGTTGTATGACCATTCCAGCCGATCAACTCTATTTGCCGGGTCACGATTACGTTGACCGAGTGATGGTGGATAACAACCGTCCACCGGCGGTATTGCGAAATATGCAGACGCTCTACAACACTGGGCGTTTGGGAGGCACGGGGTATCTGTCTATTCTGCCGGTGGATCAAGGGGTTGAGCACTCTGCTGGTGCTTCATTTGCGGCGAATCCGCTCTATTTTGATCCAAAGAATATTGTGGAACTGGCGATTGAAGCCGGATGTAACTGTGTCGCGTCAACTTACGGCGTACTGGCCTCCGTTTCACGCCGTTACGCGCACCGCATTCCGTTCCTGGTAAAGCTGAATCATAACGAAACCCTCAGCTACCCAAACACCTTTGATCAAACGCTGTACGCCAGCGTTGAACAGGCGTTCAATCTTGGGGCGGTGGCCGTTGGCGCAACCATCTATTTCGGCTCTGAAGAGTCGCGTCGCCAGATTGAGGAGATTTCTGCCGCCTTTGAACGCGCGCACGAGCTGGGGATGGTTACTGTGCTGTGGGCGTATCTGCGGAATCCGGCGTTCAAGAAAGACGGTGTTGACTACCATGTTTCTGCTGACTTAACCGGGCAGGCAAACCATCTGGCGGCGACTATCGGTGCGGATATCGTCAAACAGAAAATGGCGGAAAATAACGGCGGCTACAAAGCGGTCAACTTTGGCTATACCGACGAGCGCGTTTACAGCAAGTTGACCAGCGAGAACCCGATTGATCTGGTGCGTTACCAGTTAGCGAACTGCTATATGGGGCGCGCGGGGCTGATTAACTCCGGCGGCGCGGCGGGCGGCGAAACCGATCTTTCCGATGCGGTGCGTACGGCGGTTATCAACAAACGTGCGGGCGGTATGGGGCTGATTTTAGGGCGTAAAGCCTTCAAGAAATCGATGGCGGATGGCGTACAACTGATTAACGCCGTTCAGGATGTGTACCTCGACAATAAAGTGACTATCGCCTAATTTCGCTGTTCTTCAGAGCTTGCGCTTATCCGTGGTTGAACGGGTAAGCGCAAGGTGAGGTTAGCGTAACAATGGGCAGTCCGGCGGCAGGCGGCAACGCAGCGCCGCTGGTAAAATTTCCATGCGGAAGGTTTTGCCGCTTAGCGGTTCGCCGTCGAGGTTAAAGGTCATCTCGTGCTCGGCGGTGACTTCAAACCACGGCGATACGCTATCGACCAGATTTTCCGCCCCATCGCGGCTGGCGAGGGTATTGACCAGCGCCGGTAGCAGTTCTTCACCGGTGAAAATACGGATGTGCAGCAGGCCGTCGTTGATCAGTGCCTCCGGGCAAAGCTGCTGCCCGCCACCAGCCTGGCGACCGTTGCCAATCCCAATCACCAGCGCGTCACCTTGCCAGCTAAAGTTTTCACCGCGAATCTCGCAGCGGTCTGGCTTTAAGGTATCCATCCGCATCAAGCCGTGAATCAAATACGATACGCCACCCAATGCGGCTTTGAGTTTTTCCGGTGTTTCGGTGGTAATTCGAGTGCCGAAACCGCCGGTCGCCATATTGATAAAGCAGGTTTTGTGGTTCACCTGGGCGATATCAACCGGCACATCGCGCCCGGCAATTGCCAGTTTCAGCGCATTGGCTAAGTCTTCGGGAATATTGACGCTGGTGGCAAAATCATTAGCCGTCCCTAACGGTAAAATGCCCAGCGCCGGAACAGCCTCGCTGCCGCAGTCAATTAACGCCGTCGCCACTTCATTGATTGTGCCGTCGCCGCCACCGGCAATCACCGTCGCCACTTTTAACGCCAGCGCTTCTTTCACAAAACGGGCTGCATCACCTTTCTCCCAGGTCACGCGAACGTGAATGTCTACGCCTTCACGGCGCAGCAGGTCAACCGCTTCACGCAGTTCGGGGGCATTGGCGCTTTTGCCATTAAGCAACAGTAAACTGGCTGGAAAATCAGACATCGTGGCACCTCTTTTTGGAGTATGCAAAGAGTGTAACAAAGGATGGGACGATGCGCTTGCGTGGGGAGAGGACAAAAAATAAGCCCGCGTAAGGGAGATTACACGGGCTAAGGAGGTGGTTCTTGGGTACAGCTAGCATTTATGGGTTATGTTTTTCAGCACAGAAATAGTATCGCTAAACAATTATGACGTCTGTGATCCATTTCTAAGAATCTTTGCTATTGAAAAACAATATAAATGTACTAGTTGCTATGCGGGTTGCGAGTGGATTGTCCTGCGAAATTACGCATCAGCAGGCCATACTCCAGCGCGATATCCTCCGGTACGGGTAACCATACGGTGTGACCATCGCCCGGTGCGACGGGCTTCGCTTCGCCTTTCGCATCCACCATCTGCTCCAGAGTGAAATTGATATTGCCCTGCGGGGTCATCAGTGCCAGGCTGTCGCCGACGGTGAATTTGTTTTTGACCGCCACTTCTGCCAGTTCGCCTTTACGCTGACCGGTGAATTCACCGACAAACTGCTGGCGCTCAGACACCGAGAAACCATATTCATAGTTCTGGTAGTCGTCGTGCGTGTGGCGACGCAGGAAGCCTTCGGTATAGCCACGGTGCGCCAGCCCTTCCAGCGTTTCCAGCAGGCTGGTATCGAACGGTTTGCCCGCTGCGGCGTCGTCAATCGCTTTACGGTACACCTGT
>JBOFJM010000326.1:0-1553 GCA_051656825.1 Kluyvera sp. | reverse complement strand
CCCGTCTTTTCCACGCTTTGACCCGCGCGGGAGGCGGGATAATCAACGGATAAGCAGTACTAAGAGCCTAATGGGATAGGCACTAAAAGGAAGACCGCATCAAATGACTGACACCGCTATCAATAAAAAGAGCAAACGCTCTATCTGGATCCCGCTATTAGTGCTGGTAACGCTCGCAGCCTGCGCCACCGCAGGCTATAGCTACTGGCGCTTAGAGCACAAGACCGCATCTGCTGCGCCAAAAGAAGCGCCGCCACCGCCTGCGCCGGTCTTTTTCCCGCTGGATACTTTCACCGTCAACCTCGGTGATGCCGATCGTGTGCTGTATGTCGGCGTCACGCTGCGCATGAAAGGCGAATCTGACCGTGCGCGTCTGAACGATTATCTGCCGGAAGTGCGCAGCCGTATGCTTCTGCTGCTGGCTCGCCAGGATGCCACTAAGCTTGCGACCGATGACGGTAAAAAACAGCTCGCCGCCGATATCAAACAGACATTGAGCGCCCCGCTGATTGCCGGTCAGCCTAAACAGGACATCACCGACGTTCTGTACACTGCTTTTATTCTGCGGTAGAGCCATGGGCGACAGTATTCTTTCACAGGCCGAAATTGACGCGCTGCTGAACGGCGACAGCGACAATACCAAAGAGCCGCTGGCAGGCGCGGCAAGCGACGATAACATTCGTCCCTATGACCCTAATACGCAGCGTCGGGTGGTTCGCGAGCGCCTGCAAGCGCTGGAAATTATTAACGAGCGCTTCGCGCGCCATTTTCGCATGGGGTTATTTAACCTGCTGCGCCGTAGCCCGGATATTACCGTGGGGGCGATTCGCATTCAGCCGTACCACGAGTTTGCCCGTAACCTACCGGTGCCGACTAACCTCAACCTGATTCACTTAAAACCCCTGCGCGGCACGGGTTTGGTGGTGTTTTCGCCAAGCCTGGTGTTTATCGCCGTTGATAACCTGTTCGGCGGCGATGGCCGCTTCCCGACGAAAGTTGAGGGGCGCGAGTTTACCCATACCGAACAGCGCGTTATCAACCGGATGCTGAAGCTGGCGCTGGAAGGCTATAGCGACGCATGGAAAGCGATTAACCCGCTGGAAGTTGAATACGTTCGTTCGGAGATGCAGGTGAAATTCACCAATATCACCACCTCGCCGAACGATATTGTGGTCAACACCCCGTTCCATGTGGAAATCGGCAACCTGACCGGTGAGTTCAATATCTGCCTGCCGTTCAGCATGATTGAACCGCTGCGTGAACTGCTGGTGAACCCACCGCTGGAAAACTCGCGCAATGAAGATCAGAACTGGCGGGAAAACCTGGTGCGTCAGGTACAGCACTCTGAGCTGGAGTTAGTCGCCAACTTCGCCGATATCTCGATGCGGTTGTCGCAAATACTCAAACTTAAGCCTGGCGACGTCCTGCCAATAGACAAACCTGACCGCATTATTGCCCACGTTGATGGCGTGCCGGTACTCACCAGCCAGTACGGGACCATTAACGGCCAGTATGCGCTGCGCGTAGAACATTTGATTAACCCGATTTTGAAT
>JBOFJM010000325.1:0-2867 GCA_051656825.1 Kluyvera sp. | reverse complement strand
AGTCACACTACGTCTGCTGCTCAAGCAAGGCATGACCCGCTGGTGTATGCCGGTTGAACTGTCGCGTGATTGGTTGGTTAACCTGCTCACCCAGTGTGAGGAATTAGGCATCCGCGATAAGTTTGAGGTGGAAGTACTGAGCTACGGTCATCTGCCGCTGGCCTATTCCGCGCGCTGCTTTACCGCGCGTTCGGAAGACCGCCCGAAAGACGAATGTGAAACCTGCTGCATTAAATATCCGAACGGGCGCAGCATGTTGTCGCAGGAAAATCAGCAGGTGTTTGTGCTGAACGGTATTCAGACCATGAGCGGCTATGTTTATAACCTCGGTAACGAGCTGACCTCGATGCAGGGCCTGGTCGATATGGTGCGCCTGTCGCCGATGGGCAACGAGACATTCGCGATGCTCGACGCGTTCCGCGCCAACGAAAATGGCGACGCCCCGCTACCGCTGACCGCCAACAGCGACTGTAATGGTTACTGGAAACGTCTGGCTGGGCTAGAGCTGCAAGCCTGACAAAAAAGCTCACTTTGTTAACAACAGTCATCAATTTTTAATGCAGTATTAAAGATGCAGCTTTTCTGGCCGGAATTATCCGGCTGGAACAAGACCTTCAATCTGATGACCATGCTGTAACAAAGTGAGCCGTTATGACTGACAAAACCGTTTCGTTTTCGGTGCTAGACCTCGCACCTATCCCGCAGGGTTCCTCTGCCCGAGAAGCCTTTTCCCATTCGCTCGACCTCGCGAAGCTCGCTGAACAGCGCGGCTACCATCGCTATTGGCTTGCAGAACATTACAACATGAGCGGTATCGCCAGCGCGGCAACCTCGGTGCTGATTGGCTATCTGGCGGCGAATACCCATACGCTGCATTTAGGCTCTGGCGGTGTGATGCTCCCCAACCATTCACCGCTGGTGATTGCCGAGCAGTTCGGGACGCTCAACACGCTGTATCCAGGACGTATTGATTTGGGCTTAGGCCGCGCACCGGGAAGCGATCAGCCGACGATGCGCGCACTGCGCCGCCATATGAGCGGTGATATCGATAATTTCCCGCGCGATGTCGCTGAACTGGTCGATTGGTTTGATGCCCGTGAGCCAAACCCGCAGGTGCGTCCAGTGCCGGGTTATGGCGAAAAAATTCCGGTGTGGTTATTAGGTTCAAGTTTGTACAGCGCGCAACTGGCGGCACAGTTGGGGCTGCCGTTCGCTTTTGCCTCACACTTTGCGCCAGATATGCTGCATCAGGCGCTGCACCTGTACCGCACGAACTTCAAGCCTTCCGAGCGGCTGGAAAAACCGTATGCGATGGTGTGTATCAATATTATTGCCGCCGATAGCAACCGCGATGCGGAGTTCCTGTTTACCTCGATGCAGCAGGCCTTTACCCAACTGCGTCGCGGTGAAAGCAGCCAGCTACCGCCGCCGATTGAAAACATGGCGCATTTCTGGTCACCCTCAGAAAAATACGGTGTCGATCAGGCGTTGAGAATGTCATTGGTGGGCGATAAGGCGAAAGTTCGTCACGGGCTGGAGTCGGTGTTGAGAGAAACGCAGGCCGATGAAATTATGGTTAATGGCCAGATTTTCGATCATCAGGCGCGGTTGCATTCGTTTGGGCTGGCGATGGATGTGAAGCAGGAATTATTAGGGTAGTTATTGTAGGCCTGCCGCCGATTGCCGGATGGCGGCGATGCCTTATCCGGCCTACATATATTGTAACCGTAGGCCTGATAAGCGCAGCGCCATCAGGCTTTGTGCCACCGATTGCCGGATGGCGGCGATGCCTTATCCGGCCTACACATATTGCAGCCGTAGGCCTGATAAGCGCAGCGCCATCAGGCTTTATGCCACCGATTGCCGGATGGCGGCGATGCCTTATCTGGCCTACATATATTGTAACCGTAGGCC
Source organism: Kluyvera sp. (assembly GCA_051656825.1). Taxonomy (GTDB): domain Bacteria; phylum Pseudomonadota; class Gammaproteobacteria; order Enterobacterales; family Enterobacteriaceae; genus Kluyvera. The sequence goes on along the minus strand of JBOFJM010000325.1, from coordinate 953 downwards.
TGATAAGCGCAGCGCCATCAGGCAAGATGTTTACTGGTAAACGGGCAACAGATTAAAGCTCGACAGCACGTGTACCAGCGCATTACCCACACCAAATACCAGTATCAGCGCAATCATCGGTTTGCCGCCCCAGACGCGGAATTTCGGGCTGCCAAAACGTTTACGGGATTTGCGCGCCAGCAGTGCCGGAACAATCGCCGCCCAAATCGTCGCCGCCAGCCCGGCATAACCGATGGCGTACAGGAAACCGTTCGGCCATAACAGCCCGCCAATAATCGGCGGCAGGAAGGTCAGCACAGCCGTTTTAAAACGCCCCAGAGCGGAATCATCAAAACCAAACAGATCCGCCAGGTAGTCAAACAGACCGAGCGTTACGCCGAGGAATGAACTCGCCACCGCAAAGTTAGAGAACACCACCAGCAGCAAATCCAGGCTACGGCTGTTCAGCACACCGCTCAGCGCTTGTACCAGCACATCAATGTTACCGCCCTTCTGCGCAATGCCAATAAACTCTGGACGCGGAATGTTGCCCATCGTCCCCAGCAACCAGACGGTATACAGCCCCAGCGCCAGCAGCGTGCCGTAAACCAGGCATTTAACAATCGTGCGTGGGTCTTTGCCGTAGTATTTCATCAGGCTTGGAACGTTACCGTGGTAGCCAAAAGAAGCCAGGCAGAACGGCAGCGTCATCAGCAGATAAGGCGTATAGGACGCATTACTTTCGGCGACGTTAAACAACGTAGCAGGCGTCACGTGGCCCATCAGGCTGCCGAAGGTCAGGAAGAAAGTGATCACTTTCGCGCCCAACACAATAGCCGTCATCCGGCTCACCGCTTTGGTACTCATCCACACAACAAAAGCCACCAGCAGCGCAAAGCCAAAGCCCGCCGCCCGCGCCGGCACATTCAGCGACATTTCGGCAAAGGTGTGATGCAAAATCGAGCCGCTTGCGG
>JBOFJM010000324.1:0-1579 GCA_051656825.1 Kluyvera sp. | reverse complement strand
GACCTTCTCAGGTACGCTACAGCCGCTATCGCCGGCGTAAGATCCGTAGTACAGGCAGGCATAGTTCTCAACGACGGGTTGTGGCGAGAAAGTCTCTTCGCCAAACACCGGCTTCTTAAGATAGAAATCGGCGGAGATAACATTCCACTGAAACCGACGTGGTATCGCGCTGGCGTTGACAGAACGGGTTTCCTGGCTGCATACCGAGAGCTGCTCTTCTTTGGATGTCCCATGGCTGTCGGTTATTTTGTTCATATCCGGTATACCGGTTGGATAGCGGCTAATGTCGATACGAGTCAAGCCAGTACCTTCCGGGCTATTGATGGCGTCAGTATACCCTGACAACTTGACATCCAGTGTTTCGGTGAGTGAACCGTACCCTGGCAGCACACCCTGCGGCAACGGGCTGCCAGCAAACGCGATGGCATACACATTGGCACGGCTGCCAGTGATTGGCATATTCGATGGGCAATCACAACTGGCGGTGATAGATTCGCCAGCCGCGACCATGTGCCCCGCATCATAGGTTTTACCCGTGTTATTGTTGGCGGGGTCGAGCTCTTGGTTGATATGCAACATATAGATGCCTGGTGAGTCGAAGCAGTTTTGTAGCGGCGTGGCTGTGCAAACCCCCATGCCGCTGACTAAAATCAGGCCAGCGAGCCAGAGTTTTTTGTTAAGGCTGAGCATGTTTTTTCTCCTGAAGGCACTGCGCGCGAGTGTTGCGTATTCCCGTTGGGTTGCTGCTGTCAGCATCGGCCTCCAGGGCCAGCGTCGCACGGCACTGTTGTTCTGGCCCATCGCCCCATTTCACCGTAATGGTCATACCCTCGGCGATACCTGCCTGGTAGAGCACGCCGCCTTCATCCACAATACCGGTTTGCGTTTGCCCATCGACGCTAGCGAACGCGCCAAAGGGGACGGGGCTGCCGTTCTCGCGCTGTAAGGTGACTAACCACACGATATCCGACCCAGGTGCTGAAATGTGCTGTGACGGCGGTGGCATTGGTATCGACATCATCCGGCAAGGTGGTGGTGTCCAGCGTGATGCGGTTTTCCTGATAGGCGGAAAGAGACGGAATCACCGCGTTGCCAAAGGCATCGGTCTGCACGCCGCGCTGATTCTGAAAGCGCAAGCCGGAGGCGTCATCGGTATTGACGATAGCAAATTCACGGCTTAACGGCTGTGCCAGGGTGATCCCACGAGGATGCGCCACCACAGCACCGCTGACGCTGTAGCTGATCTGTCGGGAATCGTCGGACGCATAATAATAGCCGCCGCTGAAGTTGGCGTACTGCGAGCGGTAGGAGCTGTAAATGCTGCTGTTATCTGTGCCGCCGTGGTTGGTGTGGCTTTGCTGCAACGAATAACTTAAGCGCTGGTCGTCAAGCAATGTGCCGCCCAGCCCAACATTCTGGCTGGTATCGCCGCGTTGGCTATTGCTGATGTTATAGCTCGCCCAGCTATTTGGCAGCCAGCGGCTCAGCGGCACACTAAGGCTGAAGGAGACTATCCGATCGCTGTCGCTGTCGTCATTTTTGCTGTAGGTGTAGGCCAGGTGGTAACTAAAACCGTTGA
>JBOFJM010000323.1:0-1559 GCA_051656825.1 Kluyvera sp. | reverse complement strand
GGTCGAGCAGAAATCGGTCGTCAACGTGCGCGGCTTCGGGAACCAGCGGCATCACATCGCTGTGTTGGGTTCTCGACTGGGTTTCGTGATACCAGTGATTTTTGCCGGAATCGCGGCGTGGCTCCATGGGGGTTCCTTGATCTGAAGGTGGCGAGCCAGCTACGTCAAAGGTGATGTTGCCGGATCGTTATAGCTAAATATCCTGGCGTATGAGTGACGAGGGAGAAAATATTGTTCGGTGCTAATTAATAACTGACTGGAATAACAAAGACGGGAATGGGGCGGGGAAAGGGAATAATCCCTCCCGCAGCGCGGGAGGGAAAAGAACTTATTTCAGTTCCAGTTCGTTCATTGCCGCGATGCTGAAACCGCCGTCAACGTGCAGAACTTCACCGGAAACACCGGCAGACAGGTTAGAGCACAGGAAGGCTGCGGAGTTACCGACATCTTCGATGGTCACAGTGCGACGGATTGGGGTGACCGCTTCACAGTGTGCCAGCATCTTACGGAAATCTTTGATGCCAGAGGCTGCCAGAGTACGGATAGGGCCTGCGGAGATGGCGTTAACACGGATGCCTTCTGGGCCCATCGCGTTAGCCATGTAGCGCACGTTTGCTTCCAGAGAGGCTTTTGCCAGACCCATAACGTTGTAGTTAGGGATAGCGCGCTCTGCACCCAGGTAAGACAGGGTCAGCAGGGCGGAATCTGGGTTCAGCATACTGCGGCAGGCTTTTGCCATTGCCACGAAGCTGTATGCGCTGATGTCGTGAGCGATTTTGAAGCCTTCACGGGTTACCGCATTCACGTAGTCGCCATCTAACTGGTCAGCCGGAGCAAAACCGATAGAGTGAACGAAACCGTCGAATTTCGGCCATACTTTAGCCAGTTCAGTGAACAGGGATTCGATGCTTGCATCTTCAGCTACGTCGCACGGCAGCACAATACTGGAGTCCAGAGAGGCAGCAAAATCTTCTACACGGCCTTTCAGTTTGTCGTTCTGATAGGTGAACGCCAGTTCAGCCCCTTCACGGCGCATCGCCTGCGCGATACCGTAGGCGATGGACAGTTTGCTGGCAACGCCAGTAATCAGAATGCGCTTACCGGAAAGAAAACCCATAGCTATTAATCCTTATATTCATTGTTAGGGCAGCCTGTTAAAAGCGCAGGCTGCCGTTAAATCGCGGCGATTCTAGCATGAGTTACCGGGAATCGTAATCCGACGTGTTATACATGCTATCTATCAAGCGAAGCGCCCGAAGTTTGGGACGGCTGGATAATTTATCTGTCGATCAGCGGTCTTTGCGCCACGCATCGGCGGTGAGGGCTTCACCAAAATGCCCGGCAATCAACCGCTTGGTTAAATCATGCAGCGGTGAGGCCAGCACGTCGGCGGTGCTGCCGCGCTCGACCACTTCCCCCTGATGCATCACCAGCACCTGGTCACTGATATGTTTCATCATCCCCAAATGCTGCGTGACATAGATATAAGAGATACCTTGTTTCTCCTGTAATTCCAGCATCAGGTTAACAAGTTGCGAACGCATCGACATATCCAGCGA
>JBOFJM010000322.1:0-2602 GCA_051656825.1 Kluyvera sp. | reverse complement strand
TTGAGGCCTCCGCGCATCAGTTGCTGTACAAAGCGGAAGAGGAAGAGCAGCCGCCAGAAGATATTCAATATCACTTTCTGCACTAATCCTGCCTGCCTGTTACCACTCACGAACATGCAACCTGAAGTATGACGAATATCGCGCAGTCGCTACTATATGTGGCTGCGTATTACCTTCTTTTATTCTGCATTTAACCTTTCTTTAAAGATTCTTTCACTGCCTGACAGCCTTTTTTGGCTTATCAGATAGAGTGATCTTGCATAAAAAATTGATAAAAGGCGTTTTTTTCGCTGACCTATAGTCTCTTAACCTGGCTACAGTTATTCTTGCGACATATCGGTGCACCCCCTCGTTATTGCTGGCAATAATCATTGTTGGCGAGAATTTTGGATTGATAGTGCAGGCAATGACTGTAGGGGAGCCGGGTCTCTTCTCTTTCATGTGGTGTGAAAGAATATGCATATTTTCTGCATACTCTAGATTGCGTGTATTCAGTCCGTTTGTTAACGGGTGACGAGAAGGATAAGAGATATGGCCGGCTTTAATAAAAAATGGTTAACGGGTCTGGTGACGGGGGCGCTGATAGCCGCCTCGGCCAGCGTGCTCGCTGCGGAACAAAAAACGCTGCATATCTATAACTGGTCTGATTATATTGCGCCGGACACGGTAGCAAATTTCGAAAAAGAGAGCGGAATAAAAGTCGTCTACGACGTATTCGATTCCAACGAAGTGCTGGAAGGCAAACTGATGGCGGGCAGCACCGGCTTTGACCTGGTCGTGCCATCGGCAAGTTTCCTTGAGCGCCAACTGACGGCGGGGGTCTTTCAACCGCTCGACAAGAGCAAGCTACCCAACTGGAAAAACCTCGATCCCGAAGTGCTGAAGCTGGTTGCTAAGCATGATCCAGACAACAAATACGCCATGCCTTACCTGTGGGCCACGACGGGTATCGGCTATAACGTCGATAAAGTGAAAGCCGTGCTGGGTAAAGATGCGCCGCTGAATAGCTGGGATCTGGTGATGAAGCCGGAAAACCTGGAAAAACTAAAAAGCTGTGGGGTGTCGTTCCTCGATGCACCTGAAGAAATTTTCGCGACCGTTCTTAACTACTTAGGTAAAGATCCTAACAGCATGAAAGCCGATGACTATACCGGCCCAGCGACCGATCTTCTGCTCAAGCTGCGCCCGAATATTCGTTACTTCCACTCCTCGCAGTACATTAACGACCTCGCCAACGGGGATATTTGCGTCGCAATAGGCTGGGCTGGGGATGTGTGGCAGGCGGCTAATCGGGCGAAAGAGGCGAAAAATGGGGTGAATGTTTCCTACTTCATTCCGAAAGAGGGCGCGCTGGCGTTCTTTGATGTCTTCGCCATGCCTGCCGATGCAAAAAACAAAGATGAAGCGTATCAGTTCCTTAACTACCTGATGCGCCCGGATGTGATTGCCCATATCAGCGATCACGTGTTCTACGCGAATGGCAACAAGGCTTCGACACCGCTGGTGAGCGCTACCATCCGCGATAATCCGGCGATTTACCCACCGGCAGACGTCTTTGCCAAGCTGTTTACGCTTAAAGTCCAGGATCCAAAAATCGACCGCGTAAGAACGCGTGCGTGGACGAAAGTAAAAAGCGGGAAGTAACCCGTCAGGCTTTGCATGTGCACCGGGGCAGTGCAACTGCCCCAATCTGGACACCGGCTGTCGGGCTGGTGTCCAGGGGTTGATATGACAACCGGGTCATATCGATATTTGTTTTTTGCCGGAGAGCACCAGATTGAACGACGCTATTCCCCGCCCACAGGCGAAAACCCGCAAAGCGCTGACCCCGCTGCTGGAAATCCGTAACCTGACCAAATCTTTCGATGGTCAGCACGCCGTAGATGACGTAAACCTCACGATTTATAAAGGTGAAATTTTTGCCCTGCTGGGGGCTTCCGGCTGCGGTAAATCAACCTTGCTGCGTATGCTGGCCGGTTTCGAGCAGCCAACCGCCGGGCAAATTGTGCTGGATGGCGTTGATTTAGCCCACGTGCCGCCGTATCTGCGCCCTATCAACATGATGTTCCAGTCTTACGCGCTGTTCCCGCATATGACCGTTGAGCAAAATATCGCGTTTGGCCTAAAGCAGGACAAATTGCCGAAAGCGGAAATTAGCGCTCGCGTTGCCGAAATGCTGGCGCTGGTGCATATGCAGGAGTTCGCGAAACGTAAACCGCATCAGCTTTCTGGCGGCCAGCGTCAGCGTGTGGCGCTGGCGCGCAGCCTGGCGAAGCGGCCAAAACTGCTGTTGCTTGATGAACCGATGGGCGCGCTGGATAAAAAACTACGCGACCGGATGCAATTAGAAGTGGTGGATATTCTGGAACGCGTAGGCGTCACCTGCGTCATGGTCACTCACGACCAGGAAGAAGCGATGACGATGGCGGGGCGCATCGCGATTATGAACCGTGGCAAATTTGTGCAGATTGGCGAACCGGAGGAGATTTACGAGCACCCGACCACCCGTTACAGCGCTGAATTTATTGGCTCGGTTAATGTGTTTGACGGTGTGCTGAAATCACGCGAAGACGATGGCCTGGTGATTGATGCTCCGGGGCTT
>JBOFJM010000321.1:0-1604 GCA_051656825.1 Kluyvera sp. | reverse complement strand
GTCGCTCCTTTCGCCATTGATGCTGTGCTGCAGAATAAAATAGCGTCCTCTGGCCGTTGCGTCGATACACAATTCCTTGCACCAGCGGAAGCCGCGATTAATTACGCGCATTTAGTGCTTAAATAACACAAATTCTCTTTTTTTTACGTGACCAGTTTAATGTATATTTATGCAACCATATCGCATATTGAAAAGATAATACGATTTTCATCGTATTATTACATTATTGAAACAAAACCTTGCGCAGCGTGCTGTTGTTGGGTTTCGAGGTTAGATGTGCAATGAATAAAACATCATCACAGCCCAAGGCGATTTACTACGTCGTCGCCCTGCAAATTTGGGAATACTTCAGCTTCTATGGGATGCGCGCGCTGCTGATCCTGTATCTCACTAATCAACTGAAATACAACGATACCCACGCTTACGAGCTGTTCAGCGCCTACTGTTCGCTGGTGTACGTCACGCCGATTCTTGGCGGCTTTCTGGCAGATAAAGTTCTCGGCAACCGCGTGGCAGTGATGATTGGTGCGCTATTAATGGTTGTCGGCCATATGGTGCTGGGCGCGAGTGAAATCGCGCCGATGTTCTTGTATCTCTCGCTGGCGATTATCGTCTGCGGCTATGGGTTGTTTAAGTCGAACGTGAGCTGCCTGTTAGGCGAGCTGTATGAACCGACCGACCCGCGTCGTGACGGCGGCTTCTCGCTGATGTATGCGGCGGGCAACGTTGGCTCCATTATTGCGCCTATCGCCTGTGGCTTTGCGCAGGAGCAGTACAGTTGGGCGATGGGCTTTACTCTTGCAGCCGTTGGCATGTTAGCGGGGCTGGTCATTTTCATCAGCGGTCGCCGCCACTTCGCCCACACCGCTGGGGTGAAAAAAGAAGTGCTGATGGCGAAAAACTTCCTGCTACCTAACTGGGGCTGGCTGTTGGTACTGCTGGTTGTCGCTCCGCTATTTATCACCGTGCTGTTCTGGCAGGAATGGTCAGTGTATGCCCTGATTGTGGCGTCGATTATTGGTTTGGTGGTGCTGGCGAGGATTTATCGCCGCGCAGAAACCGCCGAGCAGCGTAAAGATTTACGCCTGATTGTGGTGCTGACGTTCTTCAGCCTGTTGTTCTGGGCCTTTGCGCAGCAGGGTGGCAGCTCAATCAGCCTGTATATTGACCGTTTCGTTAACCGCAACGTGCTGGGTTATGAAGTGCCAACCGCCATGTTCCAGTCGGTGAACGCGTTTGCCGTTATGCTGTGCGGCGTGGTGCTGGCGTGGCTGATTAAAGAACAAATCACCACGCATCGCGACCTGCGTCTGTGGGGCAAATATGCGCTGGGTCTGGGGCTGATGAGTGCGGGCTTCTGCATTCTGACGTTAAGCGCCCGTTGGTCGGCGATGTACGGGCACTCCTCGATGCCGCTGATGCTGCTGGGGCTGTCGGTGATGGGGTTTGCCGAGCTGTTTATCGACCCGGTAGCGATGTCGCAGATTACGCGGATCCAAATTCCAGGCGTGACCGGCGTACTAACCGGCATTTATATGCTGCTGTCCGGTGCGGTGGCTAACTATGTCGCGGGGATTATCGCAGACCAAACCTCGCAGGCGTCC
>JBOFJM010000320.1:0-1942 GCA_051656825.1 Kluyvera sp. | reverse complement strand
GTTGTTCCTTCTGGCAGGCAATAACAAAAACGGGATTCTGTGGTTTGAAATAGTGCCCGCTGCCCAGCGGCGTCAGCGTCGATACCGCCAGTTGCTGGCACTCCAGCGCCGTAACTCCCACCTGATGCAGGTGCTCAAGGGCGGTGTGCAGGTTTTCGTGCAAAATAAAGGTCATCACCAGCCGCCCGCCAGGGCGCAACTGCTGCCATGACCAGTCAATCAGGGCGCAAAGGTGACCGCCGCTGCCGCCCATAAAAATGGCATCGGCCTGCTCGGCTACCGCCAGCGGCGCTTCGCCGTCGATAATCGTGATGTTGTCGCAGGCAAAACGCTGACGGTTTTCTGCCAACAGGCGCAGCGCCGCTGGGTTGCGTTCAATCGCCGTCACCGCAAGCGTAGGGTTGAGCAGCGCCGCTTCTATCGACACGCTGCCGGTTCCGGCTCCGATATCAATCAGGTGGCGCGCCTGATGCAGTTCCAGCTTTGTCAGCGCCAGCGCGCGTACCGCCTCTTTGGTCATCGGCACTTTTTCGCCGCGCAAAAACAGCTCATCGTTCATCGAGGATCACCACCGTGTTCATCTCATAGTCTTTATCGACCTCACTGACCCTAAGCCAGTGCAGCCGCTCGTTGTCCTGCGCCAGGTTTTCACCAATCACCATCCAGCAATGTCCTTTTCCACGCGCCACCAGCGCGGCGGCTATCTCTTTTGGCCCGCAGCGTTGGTCGGTGACCATCGCCACTTTGCGCTGGCCAGCCAGCGTGTCAAAGCACACCTCGCACCCGTGGCTGCTGGTGAGCCACATGTCATTCATGTCGATACCGGCGCGCGCGCACAGGTATTGCACGGCGCTGACACCGGGAATCACACGAACATTCTCGCGGCCAAAATGGGCGATAAGCCGCGTACCGATGCCGTAAAACAGCGGGTCGCCGGAGGCGAGAACCACCACGTTTTGCGTCTGGCGTTGGCTAATCCATGCCAGAACCTGCGGGATGTTGGCGCCAAGCTGGCAGCGCTCGCCGTCAACATCGGCAAACTGCGCTAAATGGCGTGCACCGCCAACCAGCGCATCGGCCTGCGCAACGGCCTCTTGTGCTTGCGGGGTCATCAGCGAAACACCGGCCGGCCCCATACCCACCACCGTTAACATGTCAGCGCCTCCACAATGCTTTGCACCGGACGGTTGCTGCCGAGAATGTGGTTATCGAACGAAAACAGAATGGCGTCGCACACGGGCGGTGTTTTGGTAAAGCGCAGGCGCTGCATCACGCGCTGGCAAATGCGTTCGGCGAGGTGGTTGTAAAGGTGCTGGAAGCCATAGGCATCAATATGTTCCATCGCCGCTTCGGTGGTGTCGCAGTCGCTCACCAACGTCAGTAGTTCCAGCGGTGCGCCCAGCAACGCCAGATGAGCGACCAGCGTTTCCATGCGCGCATCAGCGATATGGCTGTGAGTGTGGAAAATCCCGGCGGCGATTTTAATCAGCTTGCCGGGGTGACCAATGAGCACAATTTGGCGAAAACCGAGGCGCACCGACTCCTCAATCATGTAGCCGACAAAGTTGCTCATGGTGACGACGCATTGCGCGTCCAGCCCCATTTGCTCTCGCACAAAGCGCTCGCCGTGGTTGCCGGGAACCAGCACCACGCGCGCCAGACCGGCGGCACGTTTCATCTCCAGCTCCAGCGCCAGCGAGCGTTTCCAGCTCTCCTCCGACATGGGGGTGACGATACCGGTGGTGCCGATAATCGAGATCCCCCCCATAATCCCCAGCCGCGCGTTATAGGTTTTCTGCGCCCGTTCTTCGCCTTCGGGGGCAAAAATTTCCACCTCGGCGCCACGCGCGGGGCCAATCACCTCGCGCACGGCAGCTTCAATGGTGTGGCGCGGAGTACGGTTAATCGCCGCGCTGCCGATGGGCAAGCCGATACCTTTGCG
>JBOFJM010000319.1:0-3478 GCA_051656825.1 Kluyvera sp. | reverse complement strand
CACTTTGTCCAGAACGACCGTATCGAACGACCACAGGGCGGAGGCGGTGGTGGCGGTAGCGGTCAGGGCCAGGCCAGCGCCGATGGCGAAGGTCAGGATGAGTTTGTGTTTCAGATTTCCAAAGATGAGTACCTTGATCTGCTGTTTGAAGATTTGGCGCTGCCCAATCTCAAACGCAACCAGCAGCGGCAGCTCACCGAGTTTAAAACTCACCGTGCCGGATTTACCGCCAACGGCGTACCGGCCAATATCAGTGTGGTGCGCTCGCTGCAAAACTCCCTCGCCCGCCGCACCGCGATGACGGCAGGTAAACGCCGCGAACTGCACGCGCTGGAAGAGACGCTGGATGAGGTCGCCAACAGTGAACCGGCACAGTTATTGGAAGAAGAACGCTTACGCAAAGAGATTGCCGAACTGCGGGCAAAAATCGACCGCGTGCCGTTTATCGACACCTTTGACCGGCGCTACAGGAACTACGAGAAGCGCCCGGAACCCTCCAGCCAGGCGGTGATGTTCTGCCTGATGGACGTCTCTGGCTCGATGGATCAATCCACCAAAGATATGGCGAAACGCTTTTATATCCTGCTGTATCTGTTCCTGAGCCGGACGGATAAAAACGTGGAAGTGGTGTATATCCGCCACCATACCCAGGCGAAAGAGGTCGATGAACACGAGTTCTTTTATTCCCAGGAAACCGGCGGCACGATTGTCTCCAGCGCCCTGAAATTAATGGATGAGGTCATGAAAGCCCGTTATGACCCCGCGCAGTGGAACATCTACGCAGCACAGGCTTCAGACGGTGATAACTGGGCCGATGACTCACCGTTGTGCCATGAAATTCTGGCGAAGAAAATCCTGCCAGTCGTGCGTTATTACAGCTATATCGAAATCACCCGACGGGCGCACCAGACCCTGTGGCGCGAGTATGAACATCTACAGGCGATGTTTGATAATTTCGCCATTCAGCATATTCGCGACCAGGAAGATATTTACCCAGTGTTTCGCGAGCTTTTTCATAAACAAGGTAGTGAAAAGTAGGTTTATACGGCTGCCTCTGACCAGGGGCAGCCGTATTACTCACCGTTGTCAATCATTTACATTGCTAATGAGTTGCTAGAGATACCGACCAGCCCATGATAAAATTTCGGCTAATACGGAAGAACGCGACTCATCATGAAACTACAGAATAAACTACTACGCTTCGTCATCTCCTCTGGCGTGGTAATACTAACGTCATCCTTTCTGGTTTATGAGTTGGTATCCAGCCAGCGTGATATGTCCGAATATATGCGATATATCATAGATAAAGGAGAATCGGCCTTTCTCTATGATAAATATCAGAACCAACTGATCATATCGCAATTTACTCGTAACATGGATATCCCGCCGACGCAGGAAGCCGCCGCGCGCGCCTGCGCCAGCGTTCAGCACAACGGTGAGATCAACGGCCTGAACATCGATGGGCATAGCTATTCACCGCTTCATGGCTCGCTGACCGCAGGCAAAACCCCCTGCTCTCAGTGGGTAAAAGACTTGCCTGCGCTGGAGGCTTTCGACAGCGCTATTGACAATAATACGCAATGGAAATCACCCCGGCCTAATGAGCCGCAGCAGGAAAAACGCTTCCGCTATTATATTGATCTGATGAATCAATATATCTACTTTAATACGCCGGTAACTATTAACGACCCGTCATTAACTAGTTGGAATTATCTTTACGGTAAGCGCCTTGGAATATCGCCCGCCAGCCTCGAAAATCTATTTCTGGGCAGAACGGTGGTGTCCAGTATCTACGTAGATAGTTTTACGCGTAAGAACACCTTAACGTTTTTGACGCCGGTTTATCAGCGTGAACAACTGAAAGGCATTGTGATGGTCGATTTATCACATCAGGAAATGCGCGATATTTTCTACACTTACGATCGTCCATTGGTCTGGCGTTATCTGGATATCGCCTTTATCGACTCGGACACCCAATCGCACATTATCGTCCACCGCAGCGCGACGCACCTGCTGAGCTATGTGAATTACAGCCGGCCGCTGGCGGAAAACATGCACGTGGAGCTATCGCTCGACGTCACCTATTTTCTGCTGAGCTCCTGGAAGCTGTTTTTATTCTACCTGCTGTCAACCATTGCCCTGCTGCACCTGGTGCGCACCCACTTCCGGCTTTACAGAACCATCAGTAAAGAGAATATCAGCGATGCGCTGACCGGGCTGTATAACCGTAAAATTCTCACTGACGTCCAGAGTATGCGTTTGCAACGCCTGACCGAACAAGGCGCGAGCATTGTGATTATCGCGCTGGACTGCGATAAGCTAAAACAGATCAACGACACCTGGGGGCATGACGAGGGCGACCGCGCCATTATCATGCTCGCCCAGGCGATTTCCGCGACGGTGCGCAAAAGCGATTACGGCGTGCGGTTGGGCGGCGATGAGTTTTGCATTATCCTCGTAGACTACGACGAAGCAGATGCGCAACTGATACCGGAACGTATTCAGCAACATCTGGCGCAAATCGACCTTGATAACCGCGTTAGTTTCTCGTGGGGCGCGTATAAAATGCAGCCCGGCGACACATTGGATAAGGCGATGAAAGCAGCCGATCAGCGTCTGTACGAGGATAAAAAACTGCGCAATAGCCGTGCGTCAACGCACTGAGAACAAGAGAGAAATATGCTTGAGCCACTAACAGCCAATATTCATCAGCAGCTCCTGGCACTGCTCGACGCGCATCAGGCGCGCTATCGCGTGGTGGAACATGAAGCGGTAGGTAAATGCGAGGCCGTGTCTGAAATTCGCGGTACTGCGCTGGGCCAGGGGGCAAAAGCGCTGGTGTGCAAAGTCAAAGGTAACGGGGTTAATCAGCACGTGCTGGCGATTTTGCCCGCTGACCAACAGGCCGACCTCGCCCAGTTGGCACAGCATATCGGTGGCCTGAAAGCGTCGTTAGCCAGCCCCGCCGAAGTCAACGCACTGACCGCCTGTGAATTTGGCGCAATCCCGCCGTTCAGTTTTCACCCAGCCCTGCGCCTGGTGGCCGACCCGCTGCTGTTTACCCGCTTTGATGAAATCGCCTTCAACGCCGGGAGCCTGGAAAAATCGGTCATCCTCAATACTGAAGATTACCTGCGTATCGCCCAACCGGAACAGGTCATCTTTCGCCGCCAGACAGCAGAAAGCCGCAGCTAAAGACGATTCCTCTGTCTATGCGCCGTTGCGGCCCATGAACCACGCCATTGGTGAATGTCTTTAGGCAAATACCTGAAATTCTCGACAAAAAAGAAAAAAGCCTGTTTACTCGCGCCGTCTTGCGTACAGTAAGCAGGCTTACTTTTTTATTTTTTGGCAAGGATCACCTCAACATGCTCGATACCACCCTGCTGATTCTCCTGGGCCTCGCTGCGCTCGGTTTTGTCAGCCATAACACCACCGTCGCGGTGTCTATTCTGGTTTTAATTATTATCCGCGTTAC
>JBOFJM010000318.1:0-3339 GCA_051656825.1 Kluyvera sp. | reverse complement strand
CATTGTGCTAACGGTTTACCTTTTAGAGTAGTCCGTTCAGTTAGTAGTAATCCCGTCCAAACATCACCAGAAAAGAATTTTGCTATTTTAGGGTTCAACGCAATCACAAATTCTCCCGTTTTTTCATCACGATACTTTAATGGATATCGACACCAACGTGAAGTTTAAAGCGGGCGGTGTTAATCAAAGCGTGAGCACCCGTTTGGATCCGTGGGTGTTTATGTTCTCTGCGGGCTATCGTTTTTAATTTTGGCTTTAAAACTGGCTATTATATGGCCAGTTTTTTCCACTCTTCTGCGCATGAATCATTGATGCCCTCAAATCTCCCCGCTGTTGAATCTTATCCCATTATTGTGCTCAAGCCAGACACTGTCGATAACGTCTTGAAGGATATTAAAAAGGAGAGTGTTTCGGGAGCAAAGACAACTACTTTCGTTACGGCAGAGCCAATAACCGGCGGACGTAAAATACATCTCGCCAAAATAAAAAAGCCCACGGTGGAGGGCGTGGGCAAACAGGTCTACCTCTATGCATTGCCGAACCTGACAATGCAAAACAACATCAAAATCACAACGGACGGTAATGTAATCTGCTTCGACCTATCACTCCATCAGGTGAATGGCTTATCTCGAACCAACGCCTGTCTCTGGGTGTCAGCGTCGCTGTAAACTTCCTGCAACATTACTCTGCAAAACTGGAACTATAATTTCAGTAATGGCCTTTGTCGGAGGTTCAACATGTACACTCCAATCGCTGCGATTATGTTCATGCTGCTGGTGGCGAATGCACTGAGTGAGATAGGTCTGCTCCACTGAACACGCTCAGTGTTGCTGCTAACGCGACGTAGAGCCTATCCCAGTAGGCGGGTTTATTTGCCATTTTGGCTCGCGAAAATCCTCACGTACTACGTGTACGCTCCCTTTTTCTGCGCTGTCCATGCCCGAACTGGTGGCAACAATATACGCCTGCTGGGATAGGTTCTTATAGGGGAGGCGCGTGGAGCCGTGAACGTGTTGATAGACTGCATTTTTTTAGATTTTGAGTTCGGGTAATGAAATAATGCTCGGCGTTTATCATATAGCCGGACTTATTAGATGAAATTATTCGCGGCAGCAATCGCGACCTTAGCGATCACCTCCTTTTCCGTCAGCGCCACTCCAATGAAGTTCAATTGCGAAGGCGTTTCTGTAGTTTACTCTCCCTTACAGCCTCCTACTGATAGCAAGCCTTACAGGCCGCTTGGGCTGGTGGTAAGCGGTATTTCTGCGACTGATATTTCCTCGGTTGCAGACTGGCAGGGAAAGGGTGACGACAGTCTGCAAATCATTGGCACTATCAATGGTGAGCCAGTGAACTTGATGTATCGCCCACTCAAAAACCGAGTGACTCTCTATTCAGGTGATGCCCACTTTGAGTGTGATAAACGTGATCAATCTTGACCCTTATTGCCGCATCACCCGCAATACACGGTGAACATTCGCGTTGAGCAAGAGGGGAATGGGTAGGTAGCGAGCAAAAAAAAGCCCGCATTGGATGCGGGCAAAAATACTGGAAGCAATGTGAGCAATGTCGTACCGAATACCTGAGTGTCTTGCTCAACTATTCGGTAATGAGAAAGATAATCTTTCTCATTTGAGATATCAACCCTATATTTTGTGGGAAAGTGATTTTTTTTGTTCGATGAGCCTGAACGTGCGTTTCTGGCGGGAATCCTGCGGCAAAAAAAAGCCGCCTGAATGAACAGGCGGCGATAAGATTACGCCGTTTTAGTGGCGGCTTTCATTCGCTGAGTAAAGTCTTTCAGTTCCGCCAGCATGGCCTGTGGGTTATCAAGGTTACGCTCGATAATTTTGACCGTCGCTGAGCCGGAAATCGCCCCAGCCGCACCCGCTTCAATGGTCGCAGCGACTTGATCTGGCGTGGAGATACCAAAGCCTTGCAGCGGTGGCGCAGCCTGATACTCGGCCAGTTTTTCCACCAGATGGTGCAACGGCAGCGCTGCACGGTTTTCCGTACCGGTCACACCCGCGCGGGAGAGCAAGTAAGTGTAGCCCCGACCATGCGCGGCAATTTGGCGCAGCAGTTCATCGTCGGCGTTCGGTGGGCAGATGAAAATGGGCGCGACATTGTGGCGCATCGCCGCCTGGCGGAACGGGGCCGACTCTTCAATCGGCACATCAGCCACGAGGACGGAATCAACGCCGACGCGTGCGCATTCGGCGTAGAACTCGTCAATACCACGGTTGAACACCAGGTTGGCGTACATCAGTAAGCCAATCGGGATGGTCGGGTGTTTGTGGCGAATCGCCGCCAGCATCTCAAAACAGTGAGTCGGCGTTACGCCAGCGGCAAAAGCCCGCAGCGTCGCATTCTGAATCGTCGGGCCATCAGCCAGCGGGTCGGAGAATGGAATACCC
Source organism: Kluyvera sp. (assembly GCA_051656825.1). Lineage (GTDB taxonomy): Bacteria > Pseudomonadota > Gammaproteobacteria > Enterobacterales > Enterobacteriaceae > Kluyvera. The sequence continues at coordinate 922 of JBOFJM010000318.1, read as the reverse complement.
AGCTCCAGCGCATCCGCGCCGCCTTCAATGAGCGCGTCGATTACCTTCAGCGACTGCTCTGGGGTCGGGTCGCCAAGGGTGACGAACGGCACAAATGCGCCTTCCTTGCGGGCCTTCAGTTGAGCAAACAGGTTGTCATAGCGTTCCATCAGATTTCCCCTCGCGCTTTCAAAATATCATGTACGGTAAAGATGTCTTTGTCGCCGCGACCGGAGAGGTTCACCACCAGAAGCTGCTCTTTTTCCGGGTTTTCACGCATCATTTTCAGCGCGTGCGCCAGGGCATGGGAAGACTCCAGCGCCGGGATAATCCCTTCGTGGCGGCTGAGTTCTTTAAATGCTTCTAACGCCTCGTTATCGGTAATCGATACATATTCAGCGCGACCAATACTGTTCAGGTAGGCGTGCTGCGGCCCTACGGAAGGGAAGTCCAGACCGGCAGAAACTGAATAAGATTCTTCAATTTGCCCTTCATCGGTCTGCATCATCGGCGATTTCATGCCGAAATAGATCCCCACGCGCCCGTGTTTGAGCGGTGCGCCGTGCTCACCGGTTTCAATGCCATGACCGGCGGGTTCAACGCCAATCAGCCCCACGCTGGCTTCATCAATAAAGTCGGCGAACATGCCGATGGCGTTAGAGCCGCCGCCGACACAGGCGATAACCGCATCCGGCAGACGGCCTTCTTTTTCACGTACCTGGACTTTGGTTTCTTCACCGATCATGCGCTGGAATTCACGCACAATCGTCGGGAACGGGTGCGGGCCTGCCGCCGTGCCGAGCATGTAGTGTGCGGTTTCATAGCTGCCAGACCAGTCGCGTAGCGCCTCGTTACAGGCGTCTTTCAGCGTTGCGGAGCCGCTGTGAACGGGAATGACTTCCGCGCCCATTAAGCGCATACGGAATACGTTTGGTGACTGGCG
>JBOFJM010000317.1:0-2904 GCA_051656825.1 Kluyvera sp. | reverse complement strand
ATCAGGACGCGCAGGCAGTGGAGTGGTGGAAGGAAGCGGTGGTCTATCAAATTTACCCCAACAGTTTTTATGACAGTAATAATGATGGCACCGGCGATATCCGGGGCATCATTGAAAAACTCCCTTATTTGCACGAGTTAGGGATTGGCATGATATGGCTTTCGCCATTTTATCAGTCGCCGATGGCGGATAATGGCTATGATATTTTCGACTATTTTTCCGTCAATGCCGCAAGCCAGTTAAATGATGCCGATTCGGTCTTTGCATTTTATAAAAAAATGATCCGCTTACGGAATAAGTGCTGGCCGGAAACGCTGATTTATGGCGAATTTACTCCACTAGACTTCCCGGATGAAAATATCATTGCGTATGAAAGAAAAAGCAGTGCCGCCCGTTTTATTTCGATCACCAACCTGAGTAATAAAACGATACCCTTTATTTTGCCACAGGGAGATGTCTTGCTTAATAACTACGATTACCTTACCTCCGAACTACAACCCTACCAAACCATTTTTATAAAAGGACATTTTAAAAATGAACAAATTCAGAGAGATTGCCATTGAAATTGTCAGCATCGTCGGCCGTGATAACATTATTTCGGGTACCCATTGTGCGACCCGACTGCGACTACAAGTAAAAGAACGGGAAATAATTGATGACGATAAAATTCGCCAGATCCGCGACGTAAAGGGCGTATTTTATAATGCAGGGCAATATCAGATAATACTTGGCACCGGTCTGGTTAATAAAGTCTACCAGGAATTCGTGGCAGAATATCAGGTCAGCGAAGTCAGTAAAGATGAAATGACCCGCCAGGCCAGCGGAAGATTACAACGAGGCATTCGAAATTTATCGGATGTGTTTGTGTCGATCATTCCCGGACTGGGGGCGACAGGGCTGTTTCTCGGTCTGAAAGGCGTTATTTTCAACGATACCGTTCTCGCCTGGTTTGGCAGCACGCCGGAGGATGTTCCTCTTTACGTGCGGACGCTGTCCACGGTGCTGTGCGATACGGCATTTGCTTTTCTTGCCGCATTTATTTGCTGGTCAACGTTTAAAAAATTTGGCGGAACGCCCATTCTGGGCTTTCTGGTTGGCTTAATGCTGGTGTCACCGGCGTTGCCGAATGCCTATGATGTGGCGTCGGGCAACGTGGTACCAATTTATATGTTTGGTTTTATCCCGCTGGTCGGCTATCAGGGATCGGTTTTAACGGCGCTGATCACCGGGATTATCGGCACCCGGCTGGAAATTTTCTTCAGGAAGATTATGCCTGATTCAATGGACCTGATATTCACGCCTTTTGTGGTCATCCTGTGCTCGGTTGGTATAGCGTTACTGGTGCTGGGGCCGCTGGTTCATGGATTTGAATATTATGCCATTATCGCATTCAAGCATTTCCTGTCGCTGCCTGCGGGGATCGGCGGCTTTCTGATTGGCTTTATCTACCCGATAGCCGTCATGACCGGTATGCACCATATGTTTATCATGATTGAAACCTCGCTGATTGCCAGCACAGGCTTTAATCCGTTAATTACCGTTTGCGCGATGTACGGTTTTGCCAACGCTGCGGTCTGCCTGGCGATTTCCATTAAATCTCACGATGCCGCGTTCAAAACATCGGGGATCTCGGCGACCGCCACCCAGTTGCTCGGCATTTCCGAACCTGCACTTTTTGGCGTGGTCATGCGCACCGGTGAACGCGCGCTGGGGATCATGATACTCAGCTCGGCGCTGGGCGGAATGCTGCTCTCGCTGCTATCAATTAAGGCGAACTCCTACGGTCTGGCGGTGCTGTTATCACCGCTGATGTATATCTATGACCGCTACCAGCTTATCGGCTACGTCAGTGTGGGAATAATTGTGTTTATCTTCGCTTTTGCCTTAACCACACTGTTTATTAATCCGAATAAGGTGGCTCAGCCTGCCCGCAAACAGCCGCTGAAAAACGCGGTGGCTTAAGGGGGGAAGGGAAACAGGCGGGCTGTGAATGATGAAATGACCAGAGAGGACAACAACGGCCCGTTGCAGGGCCGTTGTCTGTGCACTGACAGATGTTTAGCGTTTATCATCCTGCGGCATATGGCGATAGATGTAAACACCGCTGAGAACGGTGAAAAGCAGCGTTAGCGCCGTTAAGCCAAACACCTTAAAGTTGACCCAAATATTTTGCGGTAACCAGAAGGCGATATAAATATTTGCCAGCCCACAGAGGATGAAAAACACGGCCCAGGCCAGGTTCAGCTTCGACCACACGGCGGCAGGCAGCGTAATCTCTTTGCCCAGCATCCGTTGAATCAGCGGCTTTTTCATCACCCATTGGCTGAACAGCAGCGCACCGGCGAACAGCGCGTAAATTACGGTCACCTTCCACTTGATGAACTCATCGTTGTGGAAGAAAACGGTCAAACCGCCAAACACCGCCACCAGAATAAAGGTGAACAGCGCCATTTTCTCTACTTTGCGATAGCGCACCCAGCTGTAAATTAACACCACCGCCGTGGCGACAATCAGCGCGGAGGTGGCCGCATAGATGTCATAAATCTTGTAAAAGGCGAAGAAGACTACCAGCGGTAAAAAATCCAGAAACTGCTTCATACTTCGATTCCGTAGTTCAGCGCTGCCCACCTATGGGCAGCGTCAGTGTTAGTGGCGAATAAGCATATACAGGCGGAATAAATAAATCAGCAACAGGGCGGAAACCAGGTTACTGAGCGTATTGACCACCACTGCGCCGATATACGGCGTCAGGAACGCAAATTTTGAGGCAAACAGGAGCAGTAGCGATTTTGCCAACATCCAGCCGATGACCGCCGGAGCGATAAGGCGCATATTCGCCCAACCCAGGCGCACACTGCTGCGCATAGCGGCAAATACGCCGAGGCGGTCTTGCACCATCATCAC
>JBOFJM010000316.1:0-3263 GCA_051656825.1 Kluyvera sp. | reverse complement strand
TCAGGTTATGGTCCCTGAGCAAGCTGCCGCTCACGGTTGTCTGGTTCTGAGCCAGGCCGCTATGGCTGGTGATATAACTGTGGTTAATTCGCGCCTGCGCCGGGGAGCCCCACAACGTGGAGAAGGGGATTGTGACGTTCAGCGCCAGCACGTTATCTTTGTAGCGTTGAATGCTGGTGATATCCGATTGGGAATAACTTACCCCCGCGCTAATCCCTCTCCAGTTGGTGTTATAGCTGGCATTGAGCGTTTTACTGCGATAACCGTTATCCCATGCGCGTTGGGAATAATAGCTAAATGAGAATGAACCGAACTGGCTTAAATCCTGGCTCAGACCCACTTGCCACTGCTGGCGGATATTCCCGGGTAGATTGCCAGACTGGGGTGAAACATTAAATTTGGCCTGATAGTCTTGAAAGGTGGAATATCCACGGTCATGGCTTTCCGTCAGTGCCGCACGCAAAGATGTCCCTGAAAGGCCAAAATATTTACTGTAATTGATTTTCGAGGCATACCCAGAGCCGGCATCCACTCTCTGTGCCGCCGCTTTATTGCGCGAGGTGTCAATTTCGAAAGAGACTCCGCCGAAATCCCCCAGATTCAGGCCAATACCTGCCACTGCCGATTGATAGGTATTGCTGACAATCGCACCGCCGAAAACCGACAGTGTATTCCCCAAACCGTATAGCCCTTCTGCCAGAGTAAAAATATCGCTATTACTGCGGTTATTACCGTTGTCATAAGTACCCGAGCTAAGCGCATAGCGAAATTGCCCCTGCCGGACCATCTTGGGCTGGGTGGCATAAGGCTGGATGAATTTTCGCACTTCACCATTACTTTCTCGTACGGTTCTCTCCAGGTCGCCGCTGCTGTTGTTGGGCACTACGTCAGCCAGCTCAAAACTGCCTGCCGGAACACTTTTTTGATAAATTAAGTTCCCTTCCTGGCGTATTTCAACGGTGGCCTGGCTCAGGGCGATACCTTTAATCACCGGTGCATAATTCCGCTGGCTATCCGGCAACATTTCATCAATAGAAGATAGCGAAACCCCTTTAAAACCGAAGTAATCAAAGACTCTACCGGCGGTTGTCGTCTGGCCTAAAATCAGCCGCGACATCAGCGAAATAATGTCACGGCCAATAAAGGTTTGCGTCGGCTGCCAGCGCATATCTGAACCGCTGCTCTTGACCACATTGGCACTCTGACGTAAACGCCACGGGCCGAGGTTTAAGCCGTTATTCAGGCTCACAAAATGTTGGTCATTATCGGTTTCGTGTTCGGAAACGTTACGCTGCCCGCTGTAGTAATAAGATAAAAACAGCGCAGGAATACCGTCCTCCGTTACCGATGCCAGAAGATTCGCATCCTGGCTAACCAGATATTTCTGCGGAATATTGATGATCAGTTGAGTGGCATCTTGAGTCAGACGGACGCTCGCCCCTGGAATGTGCTGCTCAAAGTGAATATCCAGCGGCTGGTCGTCGTCTTCATCCGTTCGAGATGCGAAATTCGCTAAGTCTATTCCCCATTTGTTGAGCATACTGCGCGTTACCTGCGGGCATAGCGTCGCCTCACACTCAATAAAGCGAATAGCTTCGGTATCTATTTTATTATTATTGAGGATCACGTCTACCGGGTAGGTCCCCGGTAATTGTTGATCCAACTGTGAAAGCTGTTGCTTCGAATATTCCGACAGTTCGCTGCCATTTGATTCCAGAGCCGAGATATCAAAAGACAGCGCTGCCCATACTTTTATCGGAGAAAATAGAAGCAACGCTTGAAGTAATAATTTTTTTTTCACGAGAGTAATCAGAGTTTCACTTTGTGCAATTCAGATGCTCCACCGAAATCACTAATGACATTATATTCAATGACCCCAGCGCGTTCGTTCGGTTTAAGCGTGATCTTCTTCTCTGCTAAAGGCGGTATATAACTTATTTTTACCGTTCGGCCATTAATATAGAACACCCCAATGTTAATAATATAAGGTGTCGGGTTTTTGATGGCGATCGCACCGTCTTGTTGTGTTACCACTAATTTCTGCCATGCCGTTGCCGCATCCTCTGCGTTGAGCGCACGTGGCCGGTAAATGAGTTTGATAACACTCTTAGTTGCAAACGTGATTTTATTATTTACTGCGTTATCTACCGCAGGAATTGCTTTCACATTGATGTAATAAAGGCTTTCCCGGTCAGTAGGGAAATTGTCATTCAGCGCCTTAATTAACAGCGTGTTTTCGGAGTCTGGTTGAAATTTAAATACCGGTGGCGTGATGATAAATTCTCCGGCGCGCTGGCTATGGCCTTCGTCACCTTCCTCAATCCATGCCTGTACCAAAAAGTATTCGTCTTTACCGCTATTAATCAGCCGCAGGGTAGACTGCCGCTCGGCTTGATTATAGATAACGCGAGTCTGACCGAGAGAAAACCCGGCGTACGCCGGGAGCGTGATCAGAGAAGCGAACAGCAGAGAAAATAGATATTTTTTCATACGCCCCTCATTAATTAGTTATAGCGAGCAGTCCAGGTTAATGTGGTGCTTAAATCACCGCTGGTCACTTTATCTGCAACAGAAATTGCCTGCGCGGAAAATGCCCATACAAATTGCGGTGAAGCGCCACTGCGATTTGGGATAATTGTCGTCGCCTCCTGATTTGGCACGAGTGCAAAACTCGGCAACGCACCACTATTTGGCATCGGCGTCGCAAAGACTTTTAAAGCTACGCCTTCGGCTTTCCCTGTGCCTGTCGTTACCTTATAGAGTGAAGGGTCGGTACTATCGGGATCGCCATCGACGCTCAGATATATCCCACTCATATTGGCATTGCCTGCGCAAAAAATCATAAGGTTGCTGGTTTTGCCTAACGGAGACATATCACCTTTGGAACTATAATCAGCTGCATAGGTGGTTGGGATGGCCAGCGTTGAAGATTGTGCACCCGAAATTGAACACGAATTTTCATATACCGAACCTTTTACCGTGATAGTTCCAGTATCGGTAGCAATCGGCACTTCTGCGGAAAAGGCGTTAAGACTCGTTAAAGAAAATGATGCGATTAAAAAGGCTGTTTTTTTCATAATATTTACGGTCTTTAATTATAGGCCAGAGTGTAAGTCAGGGTGGTATCAATAATACCGGGCTTAAGTGTCGTAGAATTTGACTTAATTTGTGCGGTAAGCACACCACTGTAATTACCTGAACCATCAGTGGTGAGTGTTTTAGCCACGTTGGGAACTACCCCGACATCTGCATTTGGCCCATAT
>JBOFJM010000315.1:0-12529 GCA_051656825.1 Kluyvera sp. | reverse complement strand
AAATTCAGCGTGACGCCCGACGGCGTGACAATCGACACCTGCTGAATCAGGTGCTGGCGCAGTACCATCAGCGCGGCAACTTTCGCCGCAGCCGTCGCACACGATCCGGTGGTAAAGCCCTTACGCAACGCTTTGCCGTTATGCCACACCGGCGCGTCGAAGGCCGCGTCGCTCATCGCGCCCCCTGCAAGTGATACAAAATGGCGTTGACGATAGCCGCCGCCACGTTGCTGCCGCCTTTACGTCCCAGCGCAGCGATACCCGGCAGCCCGCTTTGGCGGAGCGCTTCTTTCGATTCCGCCGCACCAACAAACCCGACCGGCACGCCAATCACGCCGCCTACGTCCACGTCACGGTGCTCCAGCAGGCGGAACAGCGCCGTTGGCGCATTGCCAAAGACAAACACTTTGTCGCCGTCTTCTTTTACTGCGATATCCACCGCAGCCATCGAGCGGGTCATGCCCTGCGCTTTGGCCTCCCGCACCACGCGCGGGTCACTGATGTAGCAACGGCACTCGCCGCCAAAGGTCGCCAGCAGATTTTTATTGATCCCCGAAAGCGCCATCGTGGTGTCGGTGTACAACGTGCACGGGCGGCTGAGCGCCTCGCTAAGACGGGTTAAAGCCTCGGGGGCGAACCACAGAATATCCAGCCACTCGAAGTCAGCGGTGGTGTGAATCACCCGTTTGATAATCGCCTCATGCAGTGGGCTGTCGAAGCGATATTCCGGGCGGGTTTCAGCAATAATCTCGCTAATAATGGCGAAACTTTTGCGCTCAATCGCCTGGGGTTGCTGAATGTAGTTCATGTTGTTCTCCTCAGGCCGCGCCAACCAACCAGAACCTGACTGCCATAAACAGCAGCAGGGCCAGCGTTGACGCCACCCACATCAGTCGAATCGTTCGGGAAATATCATCAATTGCGATGTCGCGCCGGGCGTCGCCGATCCACGGTTTATCAACGCGCTGGCCAAAATAGTCGTTCGGCCCGCCCAGACGGATGCCCAGCGCGCCTGCAACGGAAGCCTCTGACCAGGCGCAGTTGGGGCTGCTGTGGTTGTAGCGATCGCGCCAGCCAATGCGCAGCGCCCGGCGGCCATCAAGGCGGCAAAGTACGGCGGCAGCACTGATAAAAAGCCAGCTCAGGCGAGCAGGAATAAAGTTGGCGGCATCGTCCAGGCGGGCGCTGACCATGCCAATAGCGCGGTATTTTTGATGCTTGTAGCCCACCATAGAGTCGAGGGTATTCACCGCTTTGTAGGCCATCGCCAGCGGCGCGCCGCCAAGTAACAGGAAAAACAGCGGGGCGATAATGCCATCGACGGTGTTTTCTGCCACGGTTTCCACCACCGCGCGGTTGATTTGCGCAGGCTGAAGCTGCGAGGTGTCGCGCCCGACAATCCACGACAGCTTAATGCGGCTTTCGGCAAGGTCGCCCGCGCGCAGCGGTTTCTCAACCTCCTGTGCCGATTGCGCCAGACAGCGACCGGCAAGCACAGTAAAAATCAGCCAGGCATTGACGCCCCAGCCCAGCCACGGGTGAATGCGGGCGGCAAGCGCTAAAACGCCCCAGGTAACGCCATAAGTTATCCCGACCACCACCAGCCACATTACGCCGCCGCCGATGCGCAGCGCGCGCTCGGTGCGGCAAAGGCGGCGTACCACGCGCTGCACGGCGTTAATCAAGTTGCCTATCCAGCGTACCGGATGCGGCCAGTTTGGCGGGTCGCCAATCAGCACATCCAGCAGCCACGCCACACACCAAATGAGCAGCGTCATAGCGCGCTCCTGGCGGCGGCAAACCAGTGGTTGAGCATGGAGGGGCGCTGGGCGAAGTGAAGGTGTAAATAGCTGGCGAAGGTATTACCGCGCTGCCAGCCGCCCTGCCATTGCTGGAGTACCGCGCCATCGCGTGTTTTGCGACACGCCATCACCGCTGCATCCTGCGGGGTGAAATCCGAGTAGTGAAATTCATGCCCGCGCAATATTTCGCCGGGCGCGGCAAGTAGCGTTTGCCGCTCGGCCTGCGCTTCGCAATAGCCAAAACGGGTCAGACGCGTGCCCATTTTGCTCTGGCCTGGCAAAATATCTGCCATTTGATGCACCCGACCGTCGGCGTCCTGCAACGTGCTGCCGAGATACATCAGCCCGCCGCATTCCGCGTAAATGGCTACGCCGCGCTGATGTGCCGCGCGTAGCTGCGCCAGCATAGCCTCATTTGCCGCCAGCGCCTGTGCGTGTAGCTCTGGATAACCACCGCCCAGCCACACCATTTGGCATGGCGGCAGCACGTGGTCGTGTAATGGGCTAAAACGCACAATCTCCACGCCCGCCCGCGCCAGCAGCGCCAGGTTATCTGGATAGTAAAAGTTAAATGCTTCGTCGTCGGCGAGCGCCAGCGTAAGTCCCGCGCCGGATTGCGGCATCGGCGGCAAGTTGCCTTCAGGCATGTGCGTCAATTCGGTGAGCGCCAGCAGGCGTTCGATATCGAGTGTGCGTTCCAGCGTGGCGGCAAAGTCCTGCCACGGCTGGCGGTTAAGCGCAGATTCGCGCGCCGTTACCAGCCCCAAATGGCGCTCCGGTAACGCAACGCCCGCCGCACGCGGCACATAGCCTAATACCGGCAGCCCGCAATAGCGGGTAATCGCGCTTTTCAGCAGTTGGAAGTGGCTTTCGCTGTTGACGCGATTGACTATCACCCCCGCAATATTCAGGCTGGGGTCGAAGTGCTGGAACCCCATCACCGTCGCAGCAATCGAGGTAGACACCGCTTTGCCATCCACCAGCAAAATGACCGGGCAACCGAGCTGTTTTGCCATCGCGGCGGTGCTGCAATAGTTGGGATCAGTGCCGTAGCCCTCGTACAGGCCCATCACGCCTTCAATCACAGCAATATCGGCCTGCTGCATATGTTCGCTAAACAGGGCGTTAAGGGTCGAGGTGGGCAGCATAAAGCTGTCGAGATTGCGGGAAGCCACACCGCACAGGGCGGTATGCCAGCCAGTGTCGAGGTAATCGGGGCCGACTTTATAAGGCTGCACGCGCAGGCCGCGCTGCTGAAGCAGGGTGAGCAAGCCGAGCGTGACGGTGGTTTTGCCACAGCCGCTACCGGTTCCTGCAAGAATAAATGCGTGCTGCCTGGCTGCCATACCCTGCCCCTATTCATTGGGTATAGCTATACGTGTGCCCAGTCAGAAGACTGTGCGACGCAAAGCAACCCACTTCCCACCGAAGTTGTTGATAATCACCGACAGGCAGGTCTTCTGGCTTAGCGTCATCCTCGCCCGACCTTCCCGATCTGGCGATCAGTGGTGTTTACGGGGTTGTCAGCATCACAGCAGCGGGGGCTGCGGAGGATTTATCCACCTTTGCGGATGCACCTCCTTCCCTGGCATATCACTATGCCGAACCTGTTGGCTCTGATTTTGTCTCTATGCCGACATCTTACGCCCGCATAAAATAAAAGCAGGTTACTCTAGCGCGGTGGTTAAAGTATTTCGTTGCGCTATGACAATACCGATATATTTATTCATCACAGTGATATTTTGTTCGTTTAACTCACCACAAGGCATAAAAATAATGAGTGTGGCGCGCTGCCCTGCCTCTTGCGGGGAGCTGATTCAGGGCTGGATTCTGGGTAGTGAGAAGCTGATCTCTTGCCCCATTGAGTGGTACAGCACAGTGGAAGTTTGCAATGCTACACCGCTACCCAACGAGCGCCCACTGACGCGCGCGATGGTCAACGCCCTGCTGGCGCATTACGGTTATCCGCTGGCGCTAAGCCAGACGCTGCGCATTACGGTGCACTCGACGATTCCGCTGGCCAAAGGGATGGCGAGCAGCACCGCCGATATTGCGGCCACGGCGGTGGCGGCGGCTGCGCATTTAGGTCATTCACTGCGTGAGTCTGAATTAGCCGCGCTGTGCGTTTCGCTGGAGCCAACCGACAGCACGCTGTTCCGCTCGCTGACGCTGTTTGACCACCACCATGCGCAAACGCAAATTGCCTGTGCGCCGTCGCCCGCCTTTGACCTGCTGGTGCTGGAAAGCCCCGTGATATTGCGCACCGCCGATTATCATCGTCTGCCGAGAGAGGCCGCGCTACAGGCTAACGCGGCGCTATTACAACAGGCATGGGAAAAGGTGCAGTTAGCCTGTACCCGCCATAGCCCTACGTTGATGGGCGAGGCCGCCACGCTGAGCGCCATCGCCAGCCAGACGCTGCTGCCGAAGCCCGGTTTTGATACGCTGCTCGCGCTGGTGGAATCGTGTGATTTATACGGGTTAAACGTGGCGCACAGCGGCAGCGTCGTCGGGCTGATGCTCGACCGCCGCCGTCATGATGTGGAATATGTAAAGTGGGCGCTGGCGCAGCAAAGATTGACCGACCACTGGCCGAAACAACACTTGCTGAGCCACGTGGCCGGTGGGGTTCAGCTCAGCACCTGATGCAGCGCCGCCAGCAGTTGCTGGTTTTCCCTTTCGCTACGAATCGCCACGCGGAAGTAGCGGGCATCTAACCCTGGATAGTTGGCGCAGCTACGGATAAGAATATGTTTTTGCAGCAGCGCGTATTGCAGATCGATCCCCAGTTTTTCGCAGCGCAAAAACAGATAGTTCGCCTGCCCCGAATACACCGTCAGCCCGTCGATTTGACACAATGCCTGATAAAAACGCTGCCCTTCGTGCGCCAGCCACTGCCATGTCGCCTGTTGATAAGCGCTATCGTTGAGGATCACCTCGCCCGCCAGCGCGGCAAAGGCATTAATTGACCACGGCATTTGCCGCTGGCGCAGCCGCGCGAGCATCGGCTCGTCGCTGTTGAGCACATACCCCAGACGCAGGCCAGGAATTGCATAAAACTTGGTGAGTGAGCGCAGTACCCAGACATGCGGATTTTGCGCCAGCAGCGGGATAAACCCCTGCTCGCCAGCAATAAAATCGATAAAGGCTTCATCGAGGATCAGCGCAATCCCCAGCGTTCGGCAACGCTCGGCAATCGCCGCCAGCAATGCGTGTGACGGGAGCAGACCCGTCGGATTATTCGGCGTACACAAAAACAGGCAATCAAGATTAGCGGTTAGCGCGGGAAGAATACGTTCGGTCAGTTGCCAGCCGTCTTCTTCACGCAAGGCGAAGGGGGTTATCTGGCAGTCGATTGTCTCCAGCGCCCGACGATACTCCGCAAACCCCGGCGCGACCACCATGGCATGACGCGGCTTCAGGCCGTGAACGAGGGTGAAAATCGACTCTGTTTCGCCGTTGCCCGCCAGCACCCACGAGGCCGGAACGCCGTGATGCGCCGCCAGCGCCTGATGCAACTGTTGGTATTCGACATCAGGGTAACGCTCGGCGCGGGAAAGCCCGGCGATAATCGCCTGTTTCAGGCTTTCGGGCATCCCGAGCGGATTAATATTGGCGCTGAAATCCAGCAATTGGTCAGCCGCAATGCCCAGCAATGCGGCGGCTTCACGGGTGTTGCCGCCGTGAACGCTCTTTAAACGCGACACCTTAAATTACCCGCGTCGCGCAAGCGTTGCGCCGTCAGCGAAATAGGCTTTAATCCCGGCGAGAATAGACTCGGCCACTTCCTGCTGGAAGGTGGCAGTCCTGAGCTTGCGCTCCTCCTCAACGTTACTGATGAATGCCGTTTCGACGAGGATCGACGGGATATCCGGCGCTTTCAGTACCGCAAAGCCCGCCTGTTCTACCTGATTTTTATGCAGTTTGTTCACCTGACCGAGCTTTTTCAAAACCGCTTTGCCGAATTTCAGGCTGTCGTTAATGGTCAGCGACTGCACCATATCAAACATGGTGTGGTCAACGTAGCGATCACCGCTTTTGCTCACCCCACCCACTAAGTCGGCGGCGTTCTGGGTCTTCGCGAGGTATTTTGCCGCCGTACTGGTGGCCCCTTTGGTTGACAGCGCAAACACCGATGAGCCGCGCGGCTGGCGGCTGGTAAAGGCATCAGCATGGATAGAAACAAACAGGTCGGCGCGCTGCTTTTGCGCCTTCGCCACCCGCACCTGGAGCGGAATAAAGATATCTTCGTTACGCGTCATGTAGGCTTTCATATTGCCTTCTTTCTCAATCAGCGCACGCAAGCGGCGGGCAATTTGCAGCACCACGTCTTTCTCACGTGTTTTATGCAGCCCCACCGCACCGGAGTCTTCACCGCCGTGTCCGGGGTCGAGCATAATGACGATAGGCCGGTCACGCCCGGCTTTACCCGGCTGTGGGCCGCTCTGAGCTGGCGGAACCTGCTTTTCAAGATCGCCCTGGTCGTACTCCTCCAGCAGTGCCCGCAGCGGGTCTTGCTCCTCTTTGCTGCTTGCCGGATAGAGATCCATCACCAGACGTTCTTTAAAACCAGCAAACGGCGCCAGCGCGAAGAGCTGTGGTTTGACATCCTGTTTTAGCTCAAACACCATGCGCACCGTTTGCGGGTCAAACTGCCCCACACGCGCCGATTTGATAAATGGGTCATCCTGGCGAATCTGCGCGCCCATGCCTTTCAGCACCGAATTAAGATTCACACCTTCAATATCAACCACCAGGCGGTCTGGGCTGCTTAACGCAAACTGTCGATATTTGAGTACACGGTTGGACTCTACCGTAACGCGCGTGTAGCTAGACGCAGGCCAGATGCGCACGGCCACCACCTGACTAACGGCGGCTAGACCAACCTGACTCACACTTAGTAACCACATCGCGCCCGCCCCTTGTAACAGGCGACGACGACTCAAAGACCGACTTCCCGACATGCTCTATCCCAGGCAAAAAAATGACAAATTCCAAACAACACTCAAAGGACGACGAGTATACGCATAATACGATTGACCGAAAACTCTAACCAAAGGCGCAGAAACTGTCATCTATAAAAGGGTAAACATTCGTAGGATCAGCGAAATTGAGCGTTCTATTTTTCCTTATTCCAGGCAAATTCCGGCTTGCGTTTCGGCCAAAAACAGAATAAAAATATACTTATTGCGAATAATAATTCATTGAGGGGTTGTGCTGTGGTGAAGGAACGTAAGACCGAACTGGTTGAGGGGTTTCGTCATTCTGTCCCCTATATTAACGCCCACCGGGGAAAGACGTTTGTCATCATGCTGGGCGGCGAAGCTATCGAGCATGATAACTTTTCTAGCATTGTCAATGATATAGGCCTTCTTCACAGCCTAGGCATTCGCCTGGTGCTGGTGTATGGCGCGCGCCTGCAAATCGACGCCAATCTGGCCGCACATCATCATGAGCCTTCGTATCATAAGCATATTCGCGTGACCGACACCAAAACCTTAGAACTGGTTAAGCAAGCAGCGGGGCTGTTACAGCTCGATATCACCGCTCGGCTGTCGATGAGCCTCAACAATACCCCGCTGCAAGGAGCGCACATTAACGTGGTGAGCGGTAACTTTATTATCGCCCAGCCGTTGGGCGTTGATGACGGTATCGACTACTGCCACAGCGGGCGTATTCGCCGTATTGATGAAGAAGCGATTCATCGTCAGCTCGACAGCGGTGCGATAGTGCTGATGGGGCCGGTTGCCGTTTCCGTTACCGGTGAGAGCTTCAACTTGACCTCAGAGGAGATTGCCACCCAGTTGGCTATTAAACTGAAGGCCGAGAAGATGATTGGTTTTTGCTCCTCACAAGGGGTTTACAACGACGCGGGCGAGATTATCTCTGAGCTATTTCCTAACGAAGCGCAAGCGCGTATTGAAGAGCTGGAGCAGGAAGGCGATTACCTTTCCGGCACTGCTCGCTTCCTGCGCGGTGCGGTGAAGGCTTGCCGCAGCGGTGTTCGTCGCAGCCACCTGATAAGTTATCAGGAAGACGGCGTGCTGCTACAAGAGCTGTTCTCACGCGATGGTATCGGGACACAGATTGTGATGGAGAGCGCCGAGCAAATTCGCCGCGCCACCATCAACGATATCGGCGGGATTTTGGATCTGATTGCCCCGTTAGAGCAGCAAGGGATTTTGGTGCGTCGTTCGCGTGAGCAACTGGAGATGGAGATCGACAAATTCACGATTATTCAGCGTGATAACACGACCATCGCCTGTGCGGCGCTGTACCCGTTCCCGGAAGAAAAAATTGGCGAGATGGCCTGCGTAGCGGTACACCCGGACTACCGTAGCTCGTCGCGCGGCGAAGTGCTGTTGCAACGCATTGCCACCCAGGCCAAGCAGATGGGGTTAAACCATTTGTTCGTGCTCACCACTCGCAGTATTCATTGGTTCCAGGAGCGCGGTTTTAAACCGGTGGACGTTGATCTGCTGCCAGAAAGCAAAAAGCAGCTCTACAACTACCAGCGCCGCTCCAAAGTGCTGATGACCGACCTGGCGTAAATAATATCCATGCAAATTGCCGGATGGCGGCGTAAACGCCTTATCCGGCCTACAAGTTCGCACACCGTAGGCCTGATAAGCGCAGCGCCATCAGGCAATGCGTTAAACACCTGGCTATTACGCCATTTCGGCAAAAATGGCGGCCAGGCCGCTGCGTCGTTCGGTTCGCGTGGCGATGGCTTGCGCTAACAGATGTTCATCGGCATACATCGACAAACGCGATTTCGCGCGGGTAATTGCCGTGTAGATCAATTCACGGCTCACCACCGGCACATTTTGCGTCGGCAACACCAGCGCGGCATGGGCAAACTCTGACCCCTGCGATTTATGCACTGTCATTGCCCATGCGGTGTCGTGCTCTGGTAAACGGCTTGGCAGAATCGGTTTCACCGTGCCGTCCGGCATCGGGAACCAAACGCGCAGGCTACCTTCACGCTCTAACGCCACGCCGATATCACCGTTAAACAGCCCCAACGCGCTGTCGTTGCGGGTGATCATCACCGGGCGACCGTCATACCAACGCGAGTGACGCGGTAGTGTAATCTGCCGGTGACGCGCCAGCAGCAGCTCAAACTGCTGATTCAGCCCGCTTACGCCCCACGGCCCTTCTCGCAGCGCGCACAGCAGTTGATATTCACCAAAGGCTTCCAGCACCACGGCGGGGTCAGCCTGTTCGCGCAGAAGCTGTAAATAATGACCATAGCCCGCGCGCGCATCGTCCAGCATGGCGGCGTAGTCGTCGGTCGAGCGCAGCGGCTTACAGTCGATATCGCTAAAACCACGGGCAAAAACGTCGCTCACGCCTTTTTTATCGCCCCGATTCACCGCCGCCGCCAGTTGTCCGATACCGGAGTCACTGCCAAAACGGTAGCTGGTGCGCAGCAGGCACAGGCTGTCGCGCAGCGCGCTGGCGGCATGGCCCTCACCGGCGGGAACCGTCGCCCCCGCCAGTTGGCTTAACTGTGCCGCGCGCTCTGCGGTGTAGCCTGCGTTAACCCAGCTACAGATATCCCCCAGCACCGCCCCCGCTTCTACCGAGGCTAGCTGATCGCGGTCACCGAGGAAAATCACACGTCCATGCGGCGGCAACGCGTCAATCAGGCGCGCCATCATCGGCAAGTCAATCATCGAGGCTTCATCCACCACCAGCACATCAAGATGCAGCGGGTTCCCCGCGTGATAACGCATTCGCTGGCTTGTCGGCTGCGCGCCCAGCAGGCGGTGTAACGTGCTGGCCTCTGTGGGCAGTTTCTCTTTTTGCGCGTCACTCAGGTTAAGTTTACGCAGCGCCGCGCCCAGCGATTCCGTCAAACGCGCCGCCGCTTTGCCGGTGGGTGCGGCAAGGCGGATACGGCATTTTTCACTGCCGGACATCTGTATCAGCGCCGCCAATAGTTTTGCGACCGTGGTGGTTTTACCGGTTCCTGGCCCGCCGGAAATCACCGAAATTCGGCGGGTTAACGCCACCGCCGCCGCCACTTTTTGCCAGTCAACCGTGTCGGAAGACGGGAACAGCGACGCAAGCGTGGCGGTAAGCTGTGTTTCATCCACCGCAAACGGAGCCTGGGTATCGCTAAAGAAGCGCGCGACCGTCAGTTCATTGCGCCACATGCGGTTCAGATACAGCCGTTCGCGGCTTAAAATCAGCGGCGATGGGCGCTCACCGGTACTCACCGCCTGCGAGGCCAGTAGTAACGTGGCCCAATCGTCAGGCGCATCAACCTCATTAAACAACTGCTGCCACAGTTCGCGGGCGCGGCCTTTGGGCTGCATGTCTGGGCGAAGATGCGACAACGGCAGGCACACGTGCCCTTCTCCGGTATCGCGGCTGAGCATCGCTGCCGCCAGCATCACCGCCGGATGCTCATCCTTCGCCACCATCAGCGCAAACTGGACATCCAGCGGGCGTAGCAGCTTCAGCTCTACGGCTTCCAGCAAGCGTTGTTCCAGCGTCATGCGTCCATCTCCTGTACATTTCCGGCAAACAGCGCGTCCATTGCCGTTATCAGCGCGGGGTCTGGTCGGGTGGTGAAAATGCCCTGTTGCCCCGCATCACCGTCTACGCCGCGCAGGAACAGGTAAATCACACCGCCGAAGTGGCGCTGATAGTCATAATCCGCAATGCGGTGGCGCAAATAGCGGTGCAAGGCCAGGCTGTAAAGTTGATACTGCAAATCGTA
This sequence comes from Kluyvera sp., assembly GCA_051656825.1. Lineage (GTDB taxonomy): Bacteria > Pseudomonadota > Gammaproteobacteria > Enterobacterales > Enterobacteriaceae > Kluyvera. The sequence continues at coordinate 1,996 of JBOFJM010000315.1, read as the reverse complement.
GCGGTGCGCTTGCATGGCCTGCGCCATCGCCTGTTGGGTATAGGCTTCGCCGTTTTCACCCAGCCAGTTCGATTTGTAATCCAGCAGGTAGTAGCGCCCGTCGTGGCGGAAAACCAGGTCAATAAAGCCCTTTAGCATCCCGCGCACCTGGCGGAAATCTAGCGCCGGGCAGCCCGCCGATAACGGGTCATAACGGCGGGTTAGCGCATCCAGCGCTTCGGCTTGCAGCGGGCTTTCGATAGGCAAATAAAACTCCATCTCAACCTGTTTTTGCCGCGCACTAAGCTGGTTCAGCGCAATGCCGATATCCGCCAGCGGCGCAGCCAGTACCTGTGAAATCCAGCGGGTCAGCACCGGTTCCCACTCTTCGCCAAAGCCGTTGCTTTGCAGTTTTTCCGCCATCCACTCCGGTGATAGCGGTTGGGTAAAATCAAGGTCTTCAAACAGGCTGTGCAGGAATGTCCCCGGCGATGCGCCGCGCGGGAAGTTGTGCGGGGTCAGCTCCAGCTCGACAGGGACATCGCCCGTGCCGGAGGCGTCAATATCCAGACGCGGCAGGAGATCCTGCGCCACACTGTGGCCACGCTGCTGCAAGCCTGAATAGCTGGTCACGCGCCAGTCATCAAGCACCCGACGCTGCACTTGTCGCGCCGTCAGTTCCGGCATTTCGGCCTGTGACGCCTGCCAGCGGTTATCATCCGGCGGCGTCGCTCGCGTCAGGGCGATGTGCTCATCGCACAGCGCATGCAGGCAAGCCTCCAGACCAGCGGCATCCCGCACTTCGCCTTTTTGCAATAGCCGCCCTGGCGCGCTGTGATGCAGCTCGGTATCGGTGGGTTTGTCGCTACGCCGCGCGGTTAACGGCGCGATACCCAGGCTACAGTGCCAAACGGCGCGGGTTAAGGCGACGTACAGCAGGCGTAAATCTTCCGCCAGGCGTTCGGCTTCGGCTAGTTCCAGGCTCTCGTCGCTTTCATTGAGATCCAGTACCGCTGCGAACGATTCGCGATCGTGGTAGAACGCCTGATTCTGCTTACGGAAACGGGCAATGAAAGGCAGCCAAACCAGCGGGTATTCCAGCCCTTTCGATTTATGAATGGTGACAATCTGTACCAGGTGTTTGTCGCTCTCCAGACGCATTTGCTGGCTGGAGGCGTTGGTGTCAGGTTCAGCAACCTGCTGGTTAAGCCAGCGCACCAGCGCATGTTCGCTTTCAAGCTGGGTCGCCGCTTCTTGCAGCAACTCGCTGAGGTGCAGAATATCGGTCAAGCGCCGCTCGCCGCCGTGGGTGGCGAGCAGATTCTCGGCAATCGATCGCGCGCTCATCAAAGCGCGGATCATCGGCATAACGCCACGGCGCTGCCAGATTTGCCGATAGTTGCTAAATTCCTCGACAAGCGCATCCCAGGCGTGTTCATCCTGATTCAAACGCTCGATATCCAGCGCGTTGAGACCAAACATCGCCGTCGCCAGCGCGCTACGAAGCGTGTTTTCCCGCTCCGGCGTGAGCACGGCCTGGAGCACCCACAGCAGATCTTGCGCTTCCGGCGTTTCAAACACGCTGTCGCGGTTAGAGAGATACACTGAGGGGATCGCCAGCGCGTTTAAGGCATCGCGAATCAGCGAGGCTTCCTGGCGGTTACGCACCAGCACAGTAATATCTGACGCCTGTACCGGCGTGGCTTCATCACCGCGCCATAGCAGCGCCGTGCCGCGCTGGCCGCCTACCAGCCAGTCACGAGTCTGCGCCGCGCACTGTTGCGCCATAAAACTCTGATAGTCGCCCGCGCTAACGCCTTCACCCGGCATGAGCCACAGGTTCATCGCGGGTTGCTTTTCGCCGTCAACCTCGAAGCGCAGCGAGGCGTTTTTCGCCGCCGATTTCACCGGTAAAAACGGGATATCGCGGAACATAAACGGGTTATCCACCAGCCCAAACAGGCGGTTGACGCTTTCCACCATGCCCGGCGCGGAACGCCAGTTGGTGTCGAGCGTG
>JBOFJM010000314.1:0-33697 GCA_051656825.1 Kluyvera sp. | reverse complement strand
ATTCATCTTCCGGTTCTACGTCTTCACGCGCTTTACGACTACGGGACGGACGACGCTCATCAGCATCGAGATCCACATCATCAAAATTGATCTGTGGCTCGTTGTCACGATCGGAAGACTGACGAGAACGACCAGTACGACGATCGCTGGGATCGGGTTTCAGCTCGTCTTCTGGCTTAAATTCATCCATTTCACACCCCACTAAAAGGCTTATGCCACGACAATTGCATATCGCCTGAAGTTAAAACACCGCGCGAACGCGGCTTGACCTTTCTTATAGTGGCGCTCGCTGAGTATCAGCAATAGCACCAAGAACCACATCGTGGGATACGCCACCGCGTACCTCACTTTTCCCGATAGCCAGCGGCAGCACAAGACGCATTTCGCCAGCCAGGACTTTTTTATCTCGCATCATGTGCGGCAGATACGCTTCTGCCGACATCTCATGTGGGCCAGCAACCGGCAGACCCGCACGTTTGAGCAGAGCAATAATGCGCTGCGTGTCTTTGGCATCAAACTGCCCAAGACGTTCAGCCGTATGCGCTGCCATCACCATACCGGCAGCCACCGCTTCACCGTGCAGCCAATTGCCATAGCCCATCTCGGCTTCAATGGCATGACCAAACGTATGCCCAAGATTGAGTAAAGCACGTAACCCCGTTTCGCGCTCGTCGGCTGCCACAACATCGGCCTTCAGCTCACAACAGCGACGAATGCAGTACGCCATGGCTTTTTCATCGAGCGCCATCAGCGCATCAATGTTTTCTTCCAGCCAGTCAAAGAACGGCGCATCAAGGATGATGCCATATTTAATGACTTCAGCCAGGCCGGAAGATAGCTCGCGTTTTGGCAACGTTTTCAGGCAGTTCAGGTCAACCACCACGGAGGCTGGCTGCCAGAATGCGCCGATCATGTTTTTACCGAGAGGATGGTTGACCGCAGTTTTGCCACCAACCGAAGAATCCACCTGCGACAGCAAGGTGGTAGGAACCTGGATAAAGCGCACACCGCGCTGATAGCTCGCCGCCGCAAAACCGGTTAAGTCGCCAATCACACCGCCGCCTAAAGCAACGAGAGTGGTATCACGACCATGCGGTTTTTGCAGAAGCGCGGTAAAAACGGTGTCCATAACCGCCAGGCTTTTGTACTGTTCGCCGTCCGGCAGAATGACGTTATCAACTTTCACGCCAGCCTGCTCCAGCACGGTACGAACCTGGTCGAGATAGAGCGGCGCCAGCGTTTCGTTGGTGACCAGCATAACCTGGTCGCCAGACTTGAGCGGTAAGAAGGAAGCTGGATCGTTAAACAAACCAGCCGCGATGGTTATCGGGTAACTACGTTCCCCGAGAGTTACAGTAAGCCTCTCCATAACGCGACGTCCACCTTAGTTGCTTAAATTCGCTGGCGTTCTACCTTTCGGCCAGTATTAGTTGCTTTCCAGCATATGAATAATCTGGTTAGCAACAACTTTTGCGCTCTGATCGTCAGTGCGAATGGTGACGTCGGCAATCTCTTCGTACAGCGGATTACGTTCATCAGCCAGTGCTTCAAGCACTTCGCGCGGCGGTGTTTCCACCTGCAACAGCGGGCGTTTTTTGTCACGCTGAGTGCGCGCTAGCTGTTTTTCAATGGTCGTTTCCAGATAAACAACGACGCCACGAGCGGAGAGACGATTGCGCGTTTCACGTGATTTTACAGAGCCACCGCCTGTCGCCAGAACAATACCCTGCTTTTCCGTTAACTCATTGATGATTTTTTCTTCGCGGTCACGGAAACCTTCTTCGCCTTCGACATCAAAGACCCAGCCCACGTCAGCGCCTGTTCGTTTCTCAATCTCTTGATCAGAATCGTAAAATTCCATATTGAGCTGTTGAGCCAGCTGTCGCCCAATAGTGCTTTTGCCGGCACCCATGGGCCCAACCAGAAAGATATTGCGTTTCTCTGCCATTTTTTTGGTACTACTAAGACTATTCGTTAATGATAAATCCGCGCCGCAGAACTTCGCACGTCGCAGGACATGAACTGAAACCTCTTATGCAATAGAGCGAGAGTCAGACTGAAAATTATCTCAATACTCCGGCTGGTTTGGCAACAGATTAAATCAGCAGACTGCTGGAGACAGAGCGGCGTTCACTGACACTCAAATCGGTACTCCTTGTATGCTAAATCTGTCTCCACGTCAAACTTGGGGCACACCTTCCCTATCAAATTCGCCTGTTTCCTGGCTGCTATTGCGCAGAAATAATGCGCGGCGTAATAAACACGACCAGTTCACGTCGTTCATTATCTTTGCCATCGTGGCGAAAAAGATGGCCCAGCAAAGGGATATTGCCGAGAAGTGGAATGCTGTCGCTGGCATTTTTATTCTTCTGCGAAAAGATCCCCCCTAGCGCGATGGTTTCGCCGCTCAACACTTCAACCTGGGTTTCTATTTCCTGCTTGTCGATGGCCAGTACCTCGCCATCCGCCTGCTGGAGTACCTGCCCCGGCATGTTTTCGCTGATATGCAACTTCAAACGAACACGATTATTTTGCAGCACCGTCGGCGTAACCTCCATTCCAAGCACCGCCTCTTTAAATTCCACCGAGGTCGCTCCACTCTCACCGCTTGAAACCTGATAGGGAATTTCGCTGCCCTGCTTAATACTGGCGGGCTGGAGATGCGAAGCCAACAGACGCGGGCTGGCAATAATATCCACCTTCTGCTTTTGTTCCAGCGCCGAAAGCTCCATTTCGAGCAGTCGCCCATTAATGCGGCCAATGTTAAAACCAGCGCGCGTTGTCGCTGCAGCTACCGAGAGATCGCTATTTAAGCTGGTTATCTTGCCTAATCCGGTCGCCCCTTGGGCATCGGCAAGGTTCCACTTAACCCCCAGTTCCCGCAGGCTTGTTTCATTGATAGTCACAATATGCGCCGCCAGTTCCACCTGGCCGACGGGAAGATCCATCTCTTTGGCCCAAACGGCAAATGCAGGCAGATGCTCGCTGTCATCACGCACAATCAGCCGATTGGTGCGCTTATCGACGGTTAACGCCCCACGGGCGCTAAGCAGTTTGCCTCCTGATTTTGCCACTTCGCTGGCATCAGCATGGTGCAACACAATACTGCTATTGCTGAGCGGCAAAGCCTGCTGGCGCTGCTCTTTTTCCGCCAGCGCGCGGCTTTGTTTTTCCTCACGCCAGCGCTGCGTATATACATACAGCACGTTACCGTCCTGGTTTAGCACCAACCCCGTGCTGGTGATGACCGTTTGCAGCGCTTGCTTCCACGGCAGGTTGCGCAGTTGCAAAGAGATCACACCTTCAACGTCCGGGGCGATGACTAAATTTTTCTGCTCAAGATCGGCCAGGCTTTGCAGCACCTGCGCTACCGGGACGTCGTCCACGATCAGATTGACGTTTTTGGCCTGGCTCAGTAACGGCAGAGCGAGCAGTATGAGTAGACAGTTCCTTTTTATCATCAGGCGTTCCTTCTCTTTTCCATTGCCAACGCTGCGGCTCGCAGCCAATACCGGTATCGGTTGTCAGGCTATCTGCCGCAATTTCTATCACTCGCCATCCAGCATTAAACAGCGTGCCCGTTTCTACACGCCGCCATTGGCCTTCAGTGCCTTGCATAAGGCCAATCATGCGGGAGCCAGAATGCACAACGCCACGAAAGTGCCACTGCGAAAGCTGTGCGGCCTGGCACGGGTCAATAACTGGGGCAAACGGGTCACGCATCGCGACAAGTAGCGGCAATGCCAGCAATAGCCACGCGCGGTTAAGACTGGTCATCGCGCACCAACTGTAGGCTAAAGCGCAGCACACCGTTTTCTGCGGCCAGCGAGAACGCCGCAACCTGCATGTCGCGCTCCGCCAGCATGACAAACGTGGGAGCCACCTGCCGCCACGGCGTATCCAGCACCATATCGCCCCCTTTTGCCGAGGGAAGCCAGCTCACCAGTTTTGCCCCCGCCCGCTGGAACAACGCCGGGGAAAATGGCAACGGTGCAATGTCTGGTACCGGTTCTGGCACAAAGAGCCGTAGGCGACGCCAGATGGCGGCGGTGCGGGTGTTTAACGTGCGCCATTGTTCGCGGCTGTGCGCCGCATGGAGGTACTCCCGATAGCTCAACTGATAACAACACAGGATGCCAATCAGCGCCGCAATCAGCGCCACGCTGCGAATTTTTATCGCCGTGGAGAGAGGCCACAACCGCTCAGGGAGCCGCATTCGCTACCCCCTTTTGCAGTTGATACTGAAATAGCCAGCGCCCGGCGTTATCGCGCTGAATTTTCCCTGCCTTGCCCGGCTGAAACCCCGGCAGGTTCTGTAGCCCATCATCGAGCGTAGCCAGCGCACTAAACTGTATTAGCGTTCCTGATAACCATAGTGCGCCGTCACGGAAGCTCAGCTCATCAAGCCAGGCCTGGCCGGGTAGCCGTTCCACTATCTCCAGCAAGCGCTGCGACCATTCGAGAGTGTCCTGCCTGCGCGCCAGCCGTTGCAGAACCCACGCGTTACGCTTCGCCTGAGCATTACGCTGCTGCTCTCGTTGGCTAAGCAACTGGTTAATTTGCCGTTGTGCCGACACCTGCGTATCGTTTATGGCTCGTTCCAACTGCCAATGGCTACGCAACGCCAGTGCGGTTATGGCAGCAATCAGGACGATGCCACAGGCCAGTACCCCCCAGCGCCACAGTTGGCGATAAAACAGCGCACGCCGCCACGGCAGAAAGTTAACCACGGTATGCATCGTTTTCACTCCCCATCGCCAATGCAATCGCCACCGCAAAACTCTCGCCACTGGCGGGCAGTGGCGGCTGTGTTTGCACCAGCGCACTCCAGGGATCGAAAGACAAAGACTCGCCCGTCTGCGCGGTACAGCACACCAACTGGTCCAGGCTAACCCCCAGGCGTTCGCTCAGTTGCGGCAACGTTGGCGCGTCATCCAGCGCAACCTGCCCCCAGCCTTCCCAGCTGGCCCACAACCACTGCGCCTGATAGCGCCAAACCAGCAACGCTTCGCGCGCCTTTAACCACGGTAAAAAAGCCCGTAGCGCACAGGCGTCTGGGGTAATGGCGGAAATATGTAACCGCAGGCGGTGCGCCAAATGCTGGAGCCGGTCAACCTCCTGCTGCTGAGCGGCGGTCACATTCCACACGCCTTGCGGTTCCGCCAGATGATAATCAAAGCACAGCGCAGTACTGGCCATCTCCAGCTGCTGTGCCATCGCGCTGGCAATCCACTGAGCTTGTTCATTTTCGCCTAGCGACATCGCCGCGCAGGGCAGGCTTTTTTGCAACGTTCGGCTGGCAGGAAAGGCGATGCTGGCAGAGTGCTGCCAGGGCAGTTCTCGCCGCCACGGCGTCAGCACGGCAAGCAGGGCGTCATCACTCTGCGCGACTGAAATAGTTGGCGGTAAGGGCAGTTGCCACCAGCGCTTTAGCGCCCAGCCACGGCGGGTTGCCTGAAGTGCGACGATCAAGACATTGTCTTGTTGAAGATGAAGTCCCAGTTGCCAGCATCTGAAAGCCATTTCACGATTATCCTTAAGCCGCCAGAATAACGGCTATATCAATGAATCAGGCTTGCCTTTATACTACCGCGCGTTTGTTTATAAACTGCCCAAATGACACTCAATGGGAATTCTCCGGTGAAGTTCGTAAAGTATTTATTAATCCTTGCTGTCTGTTGCATTCTGCTGGGAGCAGGCTCGATTTATGGCCTCTACAAGTATATTGAGCCGCAGCTACCTGACGTCGCTACGCTCAAAGATGTGCGCCTTCAGGTGCCGATGCAGGTCTATAGCGCGGAAGGCGAGTTAATTGCGCAATACGGCGAGAAACGTCGTATTCCGATGACACTGGACCAAATTCCGCCGGTCATGGTGAAGGCATTTATTGCCACCGAGGACAGCCGTTTCTACGAGCATCACGGTATCGATCCCATTGGTATTTTCCGTGCGGCAAGCGTGGCACTGTTCTCTGGTCACGCTTCGCAGGGGGCGAGTACCATCACCCAACAGCTTGCGCGTAACTTCTTCCTTAGCCCGGAAAAGACGCTGATGCGTAAAATTAAGGAAGCGTTCCTGGCTATCCGCATCGAGCAGTTGCTGAGTAAAGACGAAATCCTTGAGCTGTATCTGAACAAAATTTACCTCGGCTACCGCGCTTACGGCGTGGGCGCTGCCGCCCAGGTCTATTTTGGCAAACCGGCAGACCAACTCACGCTGAGTGAAATCGCAGTGATTGCTGGCCTGCCAAAAGCGCCATCAACCTTTAACCCTCTGTACTCGCTGGATCGCGCCACCGCACGTCGCAATGTGGTGCTGTCACGTATGTTGAGCGAAGGCTACATCACCCAGACGCAGTTTTTTGAAGCGCGCAGTGAAGCGATTGATGCCAACTACCATGCGCCAGAGATTGCGTTCTCGGCTCCGTATTTAACGGAAATGGTGCGTCAGGATATGGTGAAACGCTACGGCGAGCAGGCCTACGAAGACGGTTACCGCATTTACACCACCATCACCCGTAAAAATCAGCAAGCCGCCCAACAGGCGCTGCGCAATAACGTGATGGATTACGACATGCGTCACGGCTACCGTGGCCCGTCGAACGTGCTGTGGAGAGTGGGCGAAGCACCGTGGGACAGCAAAAAGATTCGTGCATCGTTACGCGCCCTGCCGTCTTACGGCCCACTGCTGCCAGCCGTGATTACCGCTGCGAACGCGCAGGAAGCCACCGCACAACTGGCCAATGGCACATCAGTGCTGTTGACCATGGAAGGGGTTCGCTGGGCGCGCCCTTACCGTTCTGACACGGCGCAAGGGCCAACCCCACGCCGGGTTAACGATGTGGTACAGGCGGGGCAACAAATTTGGGTACGCCAGAACGGCGACAGTTGGTGGTTGGCGCAAGTGCCTGACGTCAACTCCGCGCTGGTGTCGGTTAACCCGCAAAACGGCGCCATTATTGCGCTGGTCGGTGGTTTCGACTTCAACCTGAGCAAGTTTAACCGCGCTACCCAAGCGCTGCGCCAGGTGGGTTCAAACATCAAACCGTTCCTGTATACCGCCGCGATGGATAAGGGCTTAACTCTCGCAAGCATCCTGAACGATGTGCCGATTTCGCGTTGGGACCCCGGTGCGGGTTCTGACTGGCAGCCGAAGAACTCTCCCGCGCAGTACGCTGGCCCCATTCGCCTGCGTCAAGGACTGGGGCAGTCTAAAAACGTGGTGATGGTTCGTGCGATGCGCGCAATGGGCGTCGATTACGCGGCGGAATACCTGCAACGTTTTGGCTTCCCGGCGGAGAATATCGTTCATACCGAGTCGCTGGCGCTGGGTTCTGCCTCGTTTACACCGCTCCAGGTTGCACGCGGCTATGCGGTAATGGCGAACGGCGGCTTCCTGGTTGATCCGTATTACATCAGCAAGATTGAGAGCGACCAGGGCGGCGTATTGTTTGAAGCGAAGCCTAAAATCGCCTGTGCTAACTGTAATATTCCGGTGATTTACGGCGACACGCCGAAGTCTAACGTGTTGGATAACAACGACGTTGAAGACGTGGCCGTTTCACAAGAGCCGCACAACGCCACCGTGCCAATGCCCGCGATTGAACCGGCGAATCAGCAGCTCGTGGCGCAGACCGGCGCGCAGGAATATGCCCCGCACGTTATCAACACGCCGCTGTCGTTCCTGATTAAAAGCGCGTTGAACAGCAATATCTTTGGTGAACCAGGCTGGCAAGGCACAGGCTGGCGCGCTGGGCGCGATTTGCAGCGTCGTGATATCGGCGGGAAAACCGGTACGACCAACAGTTCAAAAGATGCGTGGTTCTCCGGTTACGGCCCTGACGTGGTGACTTCAGTGTGGATAGGTTTTGACGATCACCGTCGCAACCTGGGACGGACAACCGCATCCGGGGCGATTAAAGATCAGATTTCCGGCTACGAAGGCGGCGCGAAAAGCGCACAGCCAGCGTGGGATGCGTTTATGAAAAGCGTGCTGGACGGTGTGCCTGAACAGCCACTGACACCGCCGCCGGGTATCGTCACGGTGAATATCGACCGTAGTACCGGACAGTTAGCCAGCGGTGGCAACAGCCGTCAGGAGTACTTCATCGAGGGCACTCAGCCGACACAACAGGCGGTGCACGAAGTCGGAACCGAGGTTATCGATAACGGGGAAACCCACGAACTGTTCTGACAGAAAATAAAAAAGGCACCGACGGTGCCTTTTTTATTGCCAGTGCCTGATGGCGTTTTGCGTATCAGACCAACCGGTTACAGCCTTCCCTGCTGCTGCAACCATTCGCGCAGCAGGAACAGCGCACTGACGTTGCGCGCTTCGGTAAAATCGGGGTCATCCAGTAGCGCCATCAAGTCCGCCAGCGGCCAGCGCACCTGCGGCAGCGGTTCCGGTTCGTCGCCTTCGAGCGATTCGGGATAGAGGTTTTCCGCCACCACGATATTCATTTTGCTGGAAAAGTAAGACGGAGCCATACTCAGCTTTTTGAGAAACACCATCTGATGCGCGCCAAAACCGACCTCTTCTTTCAGCTCGCGGTTCGCCGCTTCCATCACCGTTTCGCCGGGATCGATAAGCCCTTTTGAGAAGCCGAGTTCATAGGACTCAGTGCCCACCGCGTATTCGCGAATTAAAATAATATGATCGTCAACAATCGGCACAATCATTACCGCTTCGCGCGAGGAAGGTTTCATACGTTCATAAACACGACGTACGCCATTGCTGAACTCTAAATCGACGCTTTCGACATTAAAAAGGCGTGACTGCGCGACGGTTTCAACATGGAGAATGGTGGGTTTCTGTAATGATTTGCTCATTGGGCCGGGTCTTTGCAGTAGTGTCTCTTATTATTGTGCGATAGGTATGCGCTTCCAGCAATGTATAAAGCGTTATATTTACATTGCTGTAACTTACTGGTTCTCATCTCTCATTTATGGATAAATGTCAAGAGGTTGAATTACAATTGGGAATTAACTGATACTTAGCGCATCTTGAGTTTGATATGCTTATAGGTTGCGAAAGTCTATGGACTCCCTGGGAGAGCACTGTATTTTATGCCAATGGTGTAGGCAAAAGTAGGCAACTCAAGAGACCGCTAAGAATTAGAATGATGGGAAAAGCATGGGCACACTGATGATCTCTACCGTAGCGATACTGATCTGCGCCGTGTTGGTCGGTTGGCTACTTCACAGGCGCACTAAACGGCTGAATCTGCCGTGGCTGCACCTGTTCCCGGGCGCTACCACGCGTAAGCTCAGCGACGAAGAGCGCCAGGGGGTTGAAAATTATCTTGACGATCTTAACCGCGACAGGCAGGTTCCGGCCTCCGGCGCAACCATTGCGCCTGCGGTACTGACGCTAAACGCCCAGAGCCACACCGTTTTTACGCTGGTTCGATCCATTACGCGCTACGGCATCACCACTGACGATCCCAATAAATGGCGTTACTTCCTCGATTCAGTGGAAGTGCATCTGCCGCCGTTTTGGGAACAGTACATTACCGATGAAAACAGCATTGAGCTGATTGTCACTGACGATATGCCGCTGGTCATCGCGCTGAATGGCCATACGCTCAAAGCCTATTCGCAAGAAAACAAATTGTTCGCGCTGGAGTCAACAACCTCGACTCAGGCATCGATTCGCGGCGAAGAAAGCGAGCAAATTGAGCTGCTTAATATTCGTCAGGAGACGCACGAAGAGCACGCCCTTGGCCGCCCTGATGGCTTGCGTGAAGCGGTGCTGGTTGTCGCGGCATTCCTGCTGTTTTATTGCAGTCTGATCTCTCCTGCCGTTTTTACGCCCTGGGTGATTGGCGGCGCGGTGCTATTGCTGTGCGCGGGGTTGTGGGGGCTGTTTGCGCCACCGACCAAATCGTCACTGCGCGAGATCCACTGCTTGCGCGGTACTCCGAAGCGTTGGGGGCTGTTTGGCGAGAACGACCAGGAGCAGATCAACAATATTTCGTTGGGGATTATTGACCTTATCTATCCACGCCACTGGCAGCCGTTTGTCGCCCAGGATCTGGGGCAAAAAACCGATATTGATATCTACCTCGACCGGCATGTTGTCCGTCAAGGCCGCTTCCTGTCGCTGCACGATGAAGTCAAAAATTTCCCACTGCAACACTGGCTGCGTAGCACGGTTATCGCCGGTGGCGCACTGCTGATTGTGGTAATGATGTGGGTCAGCGTGCCGCTGAACATGCCATTTAAATTTACGTTATCGTGGCTGAAAGGCGCGCAAACTATCGAAGCTACCAACGTGCGCCAGTTAGAACAGGCGGGTGTGCGTGTCGGTGATACGCTGCATCTTCGCGGCATCGGGATGTGTAATATCCATTCGCCAGGCACCTGGACGGCACAGGAAAACTCGCCATTCCTGCCGTTTGACTGCTCACAAATCATCTGGAACAATGCCCCTCGCCTGCCGTTACCAGAGTCTGAAACCGTCAACAAAGCCACCGCGCTGGTGCAAGCGGTCAGTCGGCAATTACATCCATCGCCTGATGATGACTCGCGCGTTAGCCCCGCCTTGCGCTCCGCGATTCAAAAATCCGGGATGGTACTGCTGGATGACTTTGCCGATATCGTGCTGAAAACCAAAGACCTGTGCTCTGCCGCTGATGATTGTGTGCGGCTGAAAAATGCGTTGGTGAATTTGGGTAACACGCGCGACTGGGATGCGCTGGTAAAGCGCGCCAGCTCAGGCAAACTCGACGGCGTAAACGTGCTCTTGCGTCCGGTAAGCGCCGAGTCACTGGATAACCTGGTTGATACGTCTACCGCCCCGTTTATTTTGCGTGAAACGGCTCGCGCGGCGCAGTCACTGAACAGCCCTGCGCCCGGTGGCTTCCTGATAACCAGCGATGAAGGCAGCGACCTGGTCACCCAGCCTTACCCTACCGCCAACCTGTATGATTACCCAGCGCGTGAGCAGTGGGCCGAGTTCCAGCGCCTGGCCGGAATGCTACTGCGCACACCGTTCCACGCGGAAGGTATCGTCACCAATATTTTTACCGACGCCAACGGGACACAGCACATTAACCTGCACCGGATGCCGGACAGCAACGGGCTGTGGCATTATCTGGCTACCACTTTGCTGATGATTGCCATGATTGTGTGCGCCATTTACAACGGCGTGCAGGCGCTGCGCCGCTATCGCCGCAACCGCGAGCGTTTAGCCCAAATCCACAAATACTACGAAAGCTGCACTAACCCGGTGCTGCTCTCAACGCCGGACAACTTTAACTCCGATTTCCCGGCGAACTAAGCCCCATCACACTGCGCGACAGGTATGTTACTCTGTCGCGCATTTCTTCCGTCTGGAGACTCACCATGCATTTTGATATCGCCTGGCGCGAGGTAGATACCGTTCTTCTGGACATGGACGGTACGCTGCTCGACCTCGCTTTCGATAACTATTTTTGGCAAAAGCTGGTGCCGGAAACCTATGGCGCAAAGCACGGTATTAGCCCACAGGCGGCGCAGGAAGCCATTCGCCAGGAGTACCACGCGGTGCAACATACGCTAAACTGGTACTGTCTGGATTACTGGAGCGAACGTCTGGGGCTGGATATCTGCTCAATGACCAGCGAGCAAGGCCCGCGCGCGGTGCTGCGCGACGATACCGTACCATTTCTTGATGCCCTCAAGGCCTGCGGTAAACGGCGCATTCTGCTGACCAACGCGCATCCGCATAACCTGGCGGTGAAGCTGAAACATACCGGCCTCGACGCACACCTTGATTTATTACTTTCCACCCATACATTTGGTTATCCGAAAGAGGATCAGCGGTTATGGCGGGCAGTAGCGGAACATACGGGTCTGGAAGCCGAACGCACGTTGTTTATCGACGATAGCGAACCGATTCTGGATGCCGCCGCCCAATTCGGAATCCGTTATTGTCTCGGCGTCACCAACCCCGACTCGGGCCTTGCGGAAAAGCAGTATCTGCGTCATCCCGCGCTTAACGATTACCGTCGTTTGATCCCCTCACTTAACGTGAAGGAGTGACCATGAAAGAGAAGTCCACCGAAGGCGTCAGGCTGGATAAGTGGCTCTGGGCTGCGCGTTTTTATAAAACCCGCGCCCTGGCACGAGAGATGATTGAAGGCGGTAAAGTCCACTATAACGGGCAGCGCAGCAAGCCCAGTAAAGTGGTCGAACTGAACGCACAGCTCACGCTTCGCCAGGGAAATGATGAGCGCACCGTGGTGATTAAAGCCATCACCGAGCAGCGGCGGCCAGCAACCGAAGCCGCTGCGCTGTATGAAGAGACGGCGGACAGTATCGAAAAGCGCGAGAAAGTCGCGCTGGCGCGCAAACTTAATGCGCTGACCATGCCGCACCCGGACAGAAGGCCGGACAAAAAAGAGCGGCGCGACCTGATGAGATTTAAATACGGCGACAGTGAATAACTGCCACCCCAAGAGAGAAAATTATGACTCAACACGATCAATTACATCGTTATCTGTTTGAAAACTATGCCGTGCGTGGCGAACTGGTCACCGTATCCGAAACGCTCGAACAGATTCTGGCTAACCATAATTATCCGCAGCCGGTCAAAAAAGTGCTGTCGGAACTGCTGGTTGCCACCAGCCTGCTGACCGCAACCCTGAAGTTCGAAGGTGATATCACCGTCCAATTGCAAGGCGATGGCCCAATGACGCTGGCCGTGATTAACGGTAATAACCACCAGCAACTGCGCGGTGTTGCGCGCGTGCAGGGCGACGTTCCGGCTGACGCTGACCTGAAAACACTGGTCGGTAACGGTTATCTGGTTATCACCATTTCCCCGGCGGAAGGTGAGCGTTATCAGGGTGTTGTCGGTCTGGAAGGCGATACGCTGGCGGCATGTCTGGAAGATTACTTCCAGCGTTCAGAACAGCTACCAACCCGTCTGGTTATCCGTACCGGCGAGTCCGACGGTAAACCAGCGGCTGGCGGGATGCTGTTGCAGGTAATGCCAGCGCAGGACGCACAGGCACAAGATTTCGAACACCTGGCGGCTCTGACCGACACCATCAAAGCCGAGGAGCTGTTTACGCTACCGGCAAACGATGTGCTGTGGCGTCTGTACCACGAAGAAGAAGTCACCCTGTACGAACCACAGGGCGTTGAGTTCAAATGTACCTGTTCTCGCGAACGCTGCGCGGGTGCGCTGAAAACGCTGCCGGATGAAGAGATCAACAGCATCCTGGCGGAAGAAGGCGAAATCGACATGCATTGTGATTACTGCGGCAGCCATTACGTGTTCAACGCGATGGATATCGCGGAGATCCGTAACGACGCCTCTCCGGCTGACCAGCAGGTGCATTAATACGCAAGCCCGCTTACGCCGCCAGATGGCGGCGTTCAGCTTACGTAAACAGTAGGCCCGGTAAGCGCCATCGCACCGCCGGGCTTTTTAGCCCCTATCAGTAATGAATGTCAAGCCTTTCACCGCCAATGGAAAGGTCGCGCCACGGCTTCACTTTCGCTTCCAGTTCCCCGGCGTTTATCGCGCGCAGCAATGTCTCTTTCGTCATCCCATCAGGCAAACTTGTCGATGCTTTTCTGCTCCATGCTTTTTTCCCAGAATCATAAGCGAACACCACACCCAAGCCGTCAGTAAAGGTAAATAGGATCTGCTCAGGCTGACCGTCGTCGTTTAAGTCCTGGCTCACCAGCATGCAAGATTTATCCTCCTCGCAGGCTCTCTGAATGCCACCAGATGCCAGCGCAACACGCCAGAATGCGATATCAGGTGACGTGCTGCCTGGCGCAATCAGCACACGTTTTGCAAGCACCTCCGCAGACATCTGCGAGACAGGCTCTCGCCCGCCGTTTAACGCCATCAGCAGGTTCCGCTTACGCTTCGCATCTTGCATAAACTGCGCGTCGTTCTTTAGCGACTCCAGCGCAGCACGGCCAGGGAGTCCACTGTATTCCAGCATAGACAGCGTGACGTCATCGGCTTTAATTTTGCCGCTGTGATACCGCGCCATATGGCTGTTAACGCTGATGCGCCAGCTATCCAGCAGCGGGGTATGCAACAGCACCAAAATCACCAACGCCAGCAGCGAAACCGTGAGATTCACATAGCCCTGTAGCCGCAGTGGGTTATGCTTTTTACGCCGCACCATGCTGATGCAATAGCCCAGCGACCATACCAACAGCACCGCAACCGCCAGTACACCGTGCAGGCGATCCGGCGTCCAGCCATATTGGCTCACCCGTAGCCACAGCGCCCAGGCCGCAATCAATGCATAAACCGGCGAAACCAGCAGCGATGTTTTAATCAAGCAGCGTAATGCCCCGGTATACGGCAGCGAGGTTTTTTGCGGGTCACGCACAACCGCCATCAGCGCTAGCAGCAAAAATGCCAGCGTCGAGAGCAAACCAGCGGCGGAAACATGGCGGGAAATCGTGCTGACACCGGTAAACGGCAAGGTAGCTATAAACAACAGCGTCAGCAGTGATACCAGCGGCAGCAGACCGGTGGCAATCAACGTCAGCAGTTTTTGTATCGACACCATTAACCGCAATTGTGTACGCGCCAAAATAACAGCCACCGCCGTAATCAGGCTTGTCGCGATACAAATAAAGCTATCCGTTTCAAAAAAGAGGTTATTAAAGAAGGTAATGCCCACTAATTTGAACAGCTCGCCCCACAACAGCAGCACCAGCCATACCAATAGATTGGCGATAAAAATGACCAGTAGCGTCAGCCCGTTTTGCCACATATAGCCGTAAAACTGCGTATAGCGATTTGTGTGCTCACGCGGGTTAAGGTGTTGCTGTATCCACGGCAGCAGTAACATCGACATCAGCAGCAAACTGCTGCCGTAATTCCAAAGTACGCTATCGACTCCCTAGGCATCCATTCCGGTGGACTGCCGTTTCAGCCAAATACTCATGGCTAACACCGCAGCGCCCACAATAGCCAGCCAGCCCCATAACCGTTTTTGCTTAAATGAGACAACGCTAAACAGAAGGACGGAGGAGATGGCGACCGTGGTCGGAATGCCATAGAAAATCCAGTCACTTTGTATTGGTGAAAGCCAGCTTATCAGCAGATAACACGCCAGCCCCTGCACTAAGCCAGTAGCCACCATTCCCCAGCGAGTGGGTAGAGAGAGTTCAACGTTATCCATGTTGGTATCCACTAAAAGTCGGGTTCGTGATCATCACATTTTGCCTTAAGCTGCGGTCATCATGTGTAAAAATCAGAAAAGTGCCCAGCGTGGTGAATCGATTTATTTCCTGAAAGCCTTACGTAACTTTCTTTCATAAATGCGATTAATTTCACATTTATGCCGTTCATTAAACCATTTTGTAACCATTTAAGAACATTCGCGCCAAATATGCGGTTTTTCCTGTCATAATCCCTGTCGCTTCGTGACAGGAGTCACAATGTTTTCGTAAGTAAGACGTTTGTCGGGATACGTAAATCTATGAGCCTGGTCGCGGTCAACATCCCTGAAAACCCCATAGAATCTGTGGCAATACATATTGGCTAAGGAGCAGTGAAATGCGTAACGGTTTAACCCCGCAGGACCTCAAGGCTTATGGTATCAACGACGTACAGGATATCGTCTACAACCCCGATTACGATACATTGTATCAAGAAGAACTCGACCCTAACCTGGAAGGTTATGAGCGCGGCGTACTGACGAACTTAGGTGCAATTTCTGTCGATACCGGTATTTTTACCGGCCGTTCCCCAAAAGATAAATATATCGTCCGCGATGATACAACCCGCGATACGGTATGGTGGTCTGATAAGGGTAATGGTAAAAACGACAATAAACCCCTGTCACCTGAAATTTGGCAACATCTTAAAGGCCTGGTTTCACAACAGCTTTCCGGTAAACGCCTGTTCATCGTTGACGCCTTCTGCGGCGCGAACGCGGACACCCGTTTATCCGTCCGTTTTATTACCGAAGTGGCCTGGCAGGCGCACTTTGTGAAGAACATGTTTATCCGCCCTACGGATGAAGAACTGAAAACCTTCGAGCCTGATTTCATCGTAATGAACGGCGCGAAGTGCACCAACCCGCAGTGGAAAGAGCAAGGCCTTAACTCGGAAAACTTTGTCGCCTTTAACCTGACAGAGCGTATCCAGTTGATTGGCGGCACGTGGTACGGCGGCGAAATGAAAAAAGGGATGTTCTCTATTATGAACTACCTGCTGCCGTTGCAGGGCATTGCTTCCATGCACTGTTCGGCTAACGTCGGCGAAAAAGGCGACGTTGCGGTCTTCTTCGGCCTGTCCGGTACGGGTAAAACCACCCTCTCCACTGACCCGAAACGCCGCCTGATTGGCGATGACGAGCACGGTTGGGACGACGACGGCGTGTTTAACTTTGAAGGCGGCTGCTACGCGAAAACCATTAAACTTTCCGAAGCCGCTGAACCTGAGATTTACCGCGCGATTCGCCGCGATGCACTGCTGGAAAACGTCGTGGTACTGGCTGACGGAACAATTGATTTCGACGACGGTTCCAAAACCGAAAATACGCGAGTGTCTTACCCAATTAACCACATCGACAATATCGTTAAGCCGGTGTCAAAAGCGGGTCATGCCACAAAAGTCATCTTCCTGACCGCTGATGCGTTCGGGGTTCTGCCGCCGGTGTCACGCCTTACCGCCGACCAAACGCAGTACCACTTCCTGTCTGGCTTTACCGCTAAACTGGCAGGTACTGAGCGCGGCGTCACGGAACCGACCCCAACCTTCTCCGCTTGCTTTGGCGCGGCATTCCTGTCGCTGCACCCAACGCAATACGCAGAAGTGCTGGTTAAACGTATGCAGGCCGCAGGCGCGCAGGCGTATCTGGTCAACACCGGCTGGAACGGCACTGGCAAACGTATCTCCATTAAAGATACGCGCGCGATTATCGATGCCATTCTCAACGGTTCTCTGGATAACGCAGAAACCTTCACCCTGCCGATGTTTAATCTGCAAATCCCAACCACCTTGCCGGGCGTTGATACCCATATCCTTGACCCGCGTAACACCTACGGTTCACTGGAGCAATGGCAGGAAAAAGCCGAGAAATTGGCGAAGCTGTTTATTGAAAACTTCGAGAAGTACACCGACACGCCAGCCGGTGCTGCACTGGTGAGTGCGGGGCCAAAGCTGTAATCACCCCGCCATAAAAACGGGAGGCTTAATCGCCTCCCGTTTTTTTATGCCTCTTTCGTGGAACTCTGCACGCGAGTCACCGGTATCGGTAGCCAGGCGCGAATCAATAGCCCGCCGCGTTCACTGGTGTCCAGCTCCACTAGCCCGTTGTGGTTATCAATAATGCGCTGCACAATCGCCAGCCCCAGCCCAGTGCCGCTAATGGTGCGCGCACTATCGCCACGGACAAATGGCTGGAACAGATGCTTACGCTGCTCAGGCTTAATGCCCGGGCCGTTATCTTCAACCTGGAACCAGGCTCGATGCGCTTCACGACCACTGCTGACTTTAATCCAGCCGTTGCCGTAACGCGCCGCGTTCACCACCATATTGGCGAGCGCGCGTTTGATGGATAACGGATGCACTCGCACCGGGATCTCTTCGTCGAGCAGGTCGGTATCAATTTCACGCTCATAGCCGCTCTCTGCCGCAATCACCTCGCCGAGCACCGTGTTGAGGTCGATGCATTCCAGCGGCATCTCCTGACCGGTACGCAGGTAATCAATAAACTGCTCAATGATGGCGTTGCACTCTTCAATATCTTTATTGATAGATTCCGCAAGGTAACCATCCTGCTCGCCCATCATCTCGGTCGCCAGACGAATACGCGTGAGCGGTGTGCGCAGGTCATGGCTCACGCCCGCCATCAGTAGAGTTCGGTCATCCGAAAGCTGTTTTACGCCCGCCGCCATATGGTTAAAAGCACGCGTCACCGACCGCACTTCCGACGCCCCATATTCACGCAGCGGCGGAGGAATAATGCCTTTACCAACCTGAAGCGCCGCATGTTCCAGATCGACTAAGGGTCGGTTCTGGATGCGGATAAACAGCCACGCACCGCCTATCGCCAGCAGCATAATCGCCAGGGTGTATCGAAATAACGGGGAGAAGTCCCCCTGGTGGATTTCCGTCAGCGGCACGCGCACCCAAATATTGGGCGACAGCCACGTTTTCAACCACACCACCGGGGAGCTTTTATTGACTTCAACGCGAACTTCAGTCGGCCCACCCAACTGCTGGGCCATCTGTTGGCTTAAAAACTCGTAGTGCTGCGCCCAGCGAAGACCGGCGTCTTCGGCTGCTTCATCGGAATAGAGGGAAATCCCCAGTTCACGATAAATCTCACGACGAAACGCCGGCGGCACGACGAGCTGCGTACCGTCCTCCAGTTGCAGTTTATCGGTCATCAACATACGGACTTCGTAGGCTAAGACCTTATTAAACTGTTGCAGGCTAGGCAGAATCGCAAAGTTCAGCACCACCAGGTAGGTTGTCACCAGGCTGACGAACAGCAAGGTGACAATCAACAGCAGTGTGCGAGCAAACGAACTTCGTGGTGAGAAGCGCAATCGCCTCATGCTTTAGAGCCGTCCGGTACGAATACGTAGCCCAGCCCCCAAACGGTCTGAATATAACGCGGGTGCGCTGGATCTTCTTCCACCATGCGACGCAGGCGGGAGATCTGTACGTCGATGGAGCGTTCCATCGCGGAATATTCACGGCCACGCGCCAGGTTCATCAGCTTATCGCGTGACAGCGGTTCACGCGGGTGGCTCACCAGCGCTTTTAATACGGCAAACTCACCGCTGGTCAGCGGCATCGGCTCATCTTCACGGAACATTTCGCGAGTGCCGAGATTCAGTTTGAATTTACCAAAGGCAATCACGGCCTCTTCCTGTGACGGCGCGCCCGGCAGTTCGTTAGCCTGGCGACGCAGTACCGCACGGATGCGGGCCAGCAGTTCACGCGGGTTAAACGGCTTAGGAATGTAGTCATCGGCACCAATTTCCAGGCCAACGATACGGTCAACTTCTTCACCCTTCGCCGTCACCATAATGATCGGCATCGGGTTGCTCTGGCTGCGTAGACGGCGGCAGATAGACAAACCATCTTCGCCTGGCAGCATTAAATCCAGCACCATCAGATGGAACGACTCGCGGGTTAACAACCTGTCCATCTGTTCGGCGTTAGCGACGCTTCGAACCTGGAAACCCTGCTCGGTCAGATAACGTTCTAGCAGCGCGCGCAGGCGCATATCGTCATCCACAACAAGAATCTTATAATTCTCTTGCATTGTTTTTACTCCCAAAGGTTCGCAACAATTAATAAGCATCTATTCTCAAAAAAGCCTGAGCAGGTCACCAGCAAAATCTGGTATAAATTCCAGGCTAAATTGTTACAAAGCATATTTAACAGCGAGTTAAGTATACAATGAATCTGAATTCACATTATTTATTCTGTCGGTCCACCTACGTAATACGTATTGCGCGCATTCAGTCCACGGCAGCCAGGTAAGACGCTAAAGATGAAAACACCTTTAATCACCCGCGAAGGGTACGAAAAGCTCAAACAAGAGATGGATTATCTCTGGCGTCAAGAGCGCCCGGAAGTCACAAAAAAAGTGACCTGGGCTGCGAGCCTTGGCGATCGCAGTGAGAATGCTGACTATCAGTATAATAAAAAGCGCTTAAGAGAGATTGATCGCCGCGTCCGTTATTTAACCAAATGCCTTGAGAACCTGAAGATAGTCGATTATTCGCCACAGCAGGAAGGCAAAGTGTTCTTTGGCGCCTGGGTTGAAATTGAAAACGACGACGGTGACACCAAGCGTTTTCGCATTGTCGGCTACGATGAAATCTTTGGCCGCAAGGATTACATCTCTATCGACTCGCCGATGGCCCGCGCGCTATTGAAAAAAGAGGTCGGTGATTTGGCGGTGGTGAACACCCCTGCGGGTGAAGCCAGTTGGTACGTCAACGAGATTGAATACGTGAAATAAGCCGGAACAATCCGAAGCCCCTGCTGATGACTGGCATTTCTGCCAGTCAATCCGTATAACTATCCCCTGATTTTTTTGACCCAACAGATGACATAAACATGATGAATGATTCGCTCTGCCGCATTATTGCGGGTGAACTTCAGGCCAGAGCCGAACAGGTGGAAGCCGCCGTTCGACTGCTTGATGATGGAAATACCGTGCCGTTTATTGCACGTTATCGTAAGGAAGTCACCGGCGGTCTGGATGACACGCAGCTGCGTAATCTGGAAACCCGACTGGGCTATTTACGTGAACTAGAAGACCGTCGCCAGACCATTCTCAAGTCCATTACCGAACAAGGGAAACTGACCGAGTCGCTGGAGAAAGCCATCAATGGCACGCTCAGCAAGACCGAGTTGGAAGATCTCTACCTGCCGTACAAACAAAAACGCCGCACCCGTGGGCAAATCGCCATCGAAGCAGGGCTGGAGCCGCTGGCAGACCTGCTGTGGAACTCGCCAGAACATACCCCAGAAACCGAAGCCGCCAAATTCATTGATGCCGATAAAGGCGTTGCAGACATCAAAGCCGCGCTTGATGGCGCACGCTACATTCTGATGGAGCGTTTCGCAGAAGACGCGGCGCTGCTGGCGAAAGTGCGTGATTATCTGTGGAAAAACGCCCACATCACTTCCACCGTTGTCGCGGGCAAAGAAGAGGAAGGCGCGAAATTCCGCGACTACTTCGACCACCACGAACCGATTTCCACCACGCCGTCACACCGCGCGCTGGCGATGTTCCGTGGCCGCAACGAAGGTATTTTGCAGCTCTCACTGAATGCCGATCCTCAGTTCGATGAGCCGCCAACAGAGAGCTACTGCGAGCAAATCATTATCGACCACCTGGGTCTGCGCCTGAACAACGCGCCGGCAGACAGTTGGCGTCGGGCCGTGGTGAGCTGGACATGGCGCATCAAAGTGCTGATGCACCTCGAAACCGAGCTGATGGGTACTGTGCGCGAACGCGCAGAAGATGAAGCGATTAACGTCTTTGCCCGTAACCTGCACGACCTGCTGATGGCCGCACCGGCTGGCCTACGCGCAACGATGGGCCTCGACCCTGGCCTGCGTACCGGCGTAAAAGTCGCGGTGGTCGATGGCACGGGTAAACTGGTCGCGACAGACACGATTTATCCGCACACGGGGCAAGCCGCCAAAGCCGCAGTGGTCGTCGCCGCGCTGTGTGAGAAGCACAACGTTGAGCTGGTGGCTATCGGTAACGGTACGGCATCGCGCGAAACTGAACGCTTCTTCCTTGATGTGCAAAAGCAGTTCCCGCAAGTCACGGCGCAGAAGGTTATCGTCAGCGAAGCGGGCGCATCCGTGTACTCGGCGTCTGAACTGGCGGCGCAGGAATTCCCGGATCTCGATGTATCCCTGCGTGGTGCGGTGTCTATCGCCCGTCGTCTGCAAGACCCGCTGGCGGAACTGGTGAAAATCGACCCGAAATCCATCGGTGTCGGTCAGTATCAGCACGACGTTAGCCAGGCTCAGTTAGCACGTAAACTGGATGCCGTCGTCGAAGACTGTGTGAACGCCGTCGGCGTTGACCTCAATACTGCCTCCGTGCCGTTGTTAACCCGCGTTGCCGGTCTGACCCGCATGATGGCGCAAAACATCGTTGCCTGGCGCGATGAGAACGGCCAGTTCCAGAACCGTCAACAGTTGCTGAAAGTGAGCCGTCTGGGACCGAAAGCATTCGAGCAGTGCGCAGGCTTCTTGCGTATTAACCACGGTGATAACCCGCTGGATGCGTCAACCGTTCACCCGGAAGCATATCCGGTGGTAGAGCGCATTCTTGCCGCAACCCAACAGGCGCTGAAAGACCTGATGGGCAACAGCAGCGAGCTAAGGAACCTGAAAGCGACTGACTTCACCGACGAGCGTTTCGGTGTGCCAACGGTAAGCGACATCATCAAAGAGCTGGAAAAACCAGGCCGCGACCCGCGTCCTGAGTTTAAAACCGCGAAGTTCGCTGATGGCGTCGAAACCATGAATGACCTGCTGCCGGGGATGATCCTCGAAGGTGCGGTGACAAACGTCACCAACTTTGGCGCGTTTGTGGATATCGGCGTGCATCAGGATGGCCTGGTACACATTTCGTCGCTGGCGGATAAGTTCGTCGAAGATCCCCACACCGTGGTGAAAGCGGGCGATATCGTCAAAGTCAAAGTGCTGGAAGTGGATCTGCCGCGTAAGCGTATCGCGCTGACCATGCGTGTGGACGAGCAGCCAGGCGAAACCAACGCCCGTCGCGGCGGCGGCAACGAGCGTAGTCAGGGCAATAACCGCCCGGCGGCTAAAGCGGCGAAACCGCGCGGTCGTGATGCTCAGCCTTCCGGCAACAGCGCCATGATGGATGCGTTGGCCGCCGCAATGGGCAAAAAACGCTAACCGCACAACCCCGTAGGCCGGATAAGGCGCTTGCGCCGCCATCCGGCAATCTGCACCGTTCTGCCTGATGGCGCTTCGCTTATCAAGCCTACGCGGGTTTGTACGCCAATATTTGGCGTGGCACAGTTGCCGCCATCCGGCAACACATCGCACCCTGCCACATAACATCCACAGATCTGATAAATTTTCACGTTACCATCCGGCAATATACGTAATTCACCACCTCTAACCGATGTCGCTTCTTATTTGCGTTTAATAATTCGCCGCACTTTGTTTTATTTCGTTAACCAATGAAACCTTAATTAAACATTAAGTGAGAAAATTATTGTTTAATGCATTTATAGCTACAATGAGTAGCTTGAGTCATATCAAAAAAAAGTGAAATTTTTCGGCAAAAATACGTCCAATAGCATGTTATGCATTGCTGATAAAAACAATTCTCATTATCATTGCATCAATGAGTATTTCCTCTTCATTCGTTGACGATATCCCTGCCGCTGTCATCCGCGCGCGGGGTATTCCCTCGTTCAGCTAGCGATATACAAGTAGGTTCTATGCAATTTACACCTGATACTGCGTGGAAGATTGTCGGTTTCTCCCGCGAAATTAGCCCGGCTTATCGTCAGAAACTGCTGTCACTGGGGATGCTACCGGGATCGTCATTTAATGTGGTTCGCGTTGCGCCGCTTGGCGATCCTATTCATATCGAAACCCGTCGCGTTAGCCTGGTTCTGCGTAAAAAAGATCTCGCGCTAATTGAATTAGAAGCCGTCGCAAAATAACCCCGGCCCGGTACTAAGAGTCTGAAATATGAAAAAATTAACCATCGGTCTAATAGGAAACCCGAATTCCGGCAAGACAACCTTATTTAACCAACTCACTGGCTCACGTCAGCGCGTAGGTAACTGGTCGGGGGTTACGGTTGAGCGTAAAGAGGGGGCTTTCGCCACCACAGACCATCAGGTCACGCTGGTCGATCTGCCTGGCACTTACTCTCTCACCACCATTTCCTCGCAGACCTCGCTGGATGAGCAAATCGCCTGCCACTATATCCTCAGCGGCGATGCCGACCTGCTGATTAACGTGGTCGATGCCTCCAATCTGGAACGCAACCTATACCTGACGCTGCAATTGCTTGAGCTGGGCATTCCCTGCATTGTTGCGCTGAACATGCTGGATATTGCTGAGAAGCAGCAAATCCGTATTGATATTGATGCCCTCGCCGCTCGCCTTGGCTGCCCGGTCGTGCCGCTGGTGTCCACTCGCGCGCGCGGCATTGAAGCGCTGAAAATCGCGATTGACCGCCATCAGGGTAATCAAGAGAAAGAGTTAGTGCATTATCCGCAGCCACTGCTGCGCGAAGCCGACAATCTGGCAAAAGAGATGTCCCAGGAGATTCCTGAACGTCAACGCCACTGGCTGGGTATGCAAATGCTGGAAGGCGATATCTACAGCCGCGCCTACTCTGGCGAGGCTGAACACAAACTGGATATTGCTCTGGCGAACCTGAGCGGCGAGATGGAAGATCCCGCGCTGCATATCGCTGATGCGCGTTATCAAAGCATTGCCGCGATTTGCGACGCCGTCAGCAACACGCTGACCGCTGAGCCAAGCCGCTTTACCGCCGCGCTGGACAAAATTGTCCTCAACCGCATTCTCGGTCTGCCGGTGTTCTTGTTTGTTATGTATCTGATGTTCCTGCTGGCTATCAACATCGGTGGCGCGTTGCAGCCGATTTTCGACGGTGGTTCAGTGGCTATCTTTGTTCACGGCCTGCAATGGCTCGGCTATGTGTTGCATCTCCCGGACTGGCTGACCGTGTTCCTGGCGCAAGGTATCGGTGGTGGTATCAACACCGTGCTGCCATTAGTGCCGCAAATCGGCATGATGTACCTGTTCCTCTCCTTCCTTGAGGACTCCGGTTACATGGCGCGTGCCGCCTTCGTGATGGATCGTTTGATGCAATCGCTGGGTCTGCCGGGTAAATCCTTCGTGCCGCTGATTGTCGGCTTCGGCTGTAACGTGCCGTCGGTGATGGGCGCTCGAACGCTGGATGCGCCACGCGAACGTCTGATGACCATCATGATGGCTCCGTTTATGTCCTGCGGCGCGCGTCTGGCTATCTTTGCGGTCTTTGCTGCGGCCTTCTTTGGCCAGGGCGGCGCACTGGTGGTCTTCTCGCTGTATGTGCTGGGTATCGTTATCGCTATCCTGACCGGCCTGATGCTCAAACACACGATTATGCGCGGCGAAGCCTCTCCATTCGTGATGGAGCTGCCGGTTTATCACGTGCCACACATTAAAAGCCTGCTTATCCAAACCTGGCAACGCCTGAAAGGCTTTGTACTGCGCGCAGGTAAAGTCATTGTTATCGTGAGTATTTTCCTGAGTGCGCTGAACAGCTTCTCGCTCAACGGCAAGATTGTCGATAACATCAATGACTCGGCGCTGGCCTCCGTCAGCCGTGCCATCACCCCGGTATTTAAACCGATTGGTGTGCATGAAGATAACTGGCAGGCAACCGTCGGGCTGTTTACCGGAGCGATGGCGAAAGAAGTGGTGGTCAGTACGCTGAACACCCTGTACACCGCCGAAAATATCCAGAACGAAGAGTTCAACCCGCAGGAATACCACCTCGGTGAAGAACTGCTGGAAGCTGCGGATGAAACCTGGCAGAGCCTGAAAGACACCTTCAGCCTGAGCGTACTGGCAAACCCAATTGAGGCCAGCAAAGGCGACGGCGTCATGGAAACCGGTGCGATGGGCGTGATCAGCAGCAAGTTTGGCAGCGCTGCCGCCGCATACAGCTACCTGATTTTCGTTCTGCTTTACGTGCCGTGCATCTCGGTGATGGGGGCTATCGCCCGCGAATCCAGCCGAGGCTGGATGTCATTCTCCATTCTGTGGGGTCTGGACATTGCTTACTCACTGTCTACGCTGTACTACCAGGTGGTGAGCTTTAACCAGCATCCGCGCTACAGCCTGGTGTGTATTCTGGCGGTATTGTTGTTCAACATCGTGCTGCTGGGCCTGTTGCGCCGTGCACGTAGCCGTGTCGATGTGGCTCTGTTGGCAACGCGTAAAACACCAACAACCTGTTGCTCAAGCCCGACTGGCGATTGCCACTAGGAGTTGTTATGGCGTCATTAATCGAAGTTCGCGATATGTTGGCCCTGCAAGGGCGCATGGAGGCCACACAGCTCAGCGCCCAATTGCACACGCCGCAAGCGATGATTAACGCCATGCTCAGCCGCCTGGAAGCCATGGGTAAAGTGGTGAAGATTAACGAAGACGCCGATGGCTGCCTTTCCGGTAGCTGCAAAAGCTGCCCGGAAGGTAAAGCCTGTCTGCGAGAGTGGTGGGCATTGCGTTAAATACGATACCCCGGCGCTGTCTTTTGCGCCGGGGTAATCCACTACCGATTATTTATAGACGTCCGCGTTACCGTGAACGGTTCTTTCGTTTTTCTCACCCGCAATGATGACGTAGTACTTCCCGCCCAATTCATCCGCTTTTTTAGACAGATCGCGCTTCGCATCCATTGGCGAGGTGGTTCTGGACGTCGTGATCGACCCTATTTTCGTCAGCTTCATCTTCGCGACATCATCTTTCTGAATCTCTTTCGCCGCAAACGCACCAAAAGACAGCGAGCCAATCACCAGAGATGCAACAATACCTGTAACAAATTTCATAGCCTGTACTCTCCTTAAGGTTGTTTTTATTCGTCACGGAGGCCGCGAGGAACAATCACCTGCCGTGACAGCTTAAGTATTGCTATGAATGCCTTTTTTACCACGTCGCCCCGTAATTAATTCTTCAGCCGCGCCTTCAGCGCCACCAGCGCCTCGCAAAAAGCCTGCGGATGCGAGATGAACGGCGCGTGGGCAGCCTTATCAAATATCTGCGATTCACTTTCCGGCCACAGCGCATCCAGCATCGGCACAATCTTGCGCGGAACCAGGCCATCAAGCCGCCCGTACAGGCGCAGGAATGGCATCTTGAGCGCGCTCAACGGCTGGCGCAAATCTGCCGTTTTAAGGATCTCCAGCCCACCGTTTAGCACCTCGGATGAGGGCATCGGCAGCGATAACACCGTTTGCTTCAGCGCACGCGCATCCTGACGCGCGCTTTCTGTCCCCAGCGTTTGCAGCGCCAGAAAGCGCTCAACCGTACGCTGAAAATCTTCGCTAAGCTGCTGCTGAAAACCGCTGAGGATTTCAGGTTTAATGCCCGGCCACTCGTCGTGAGCGCTAAAGCAAGGCGACGACGCCACGGTGACCAACGCTTGCACCCGCTGCGGATGGCTAAGCGCAACCTGGCTTGCCACCAGCCCGCCCAAACTCCAGCCCAGCCAAATAGCCTGCGGTGGCGCTTTTTCTACCACGCGTTCGGCCATTTCGTTAAGCGATAACGCGCCAAACCCCACGCTGCGGCCATAGCCCGGTAAATCCACCCGATGCAATGTAAAATGCGCGCCTAATTCCGGCGTAATGCAATCCCAGACCTGAGCATTCAGCCCCCATCCGTGCAGCAGCACAAGATGACAATCGCCTTCGCCCGTAGTTTGCCACCAGATGTCGTTCATCAGCTATCGTTCTCGTTTTATGGTTTCAAGGGGGGATTATGCTAACAGTCCACGGCTTATGCTGGCTATGCAAAATGCCGCTGGCGCTCCCCGCGTGGGGGATCTGCTCGCGTTGTACTGGCTCGCTATTTAAGCGGATAAACACCTGCCCACAGTGCGGATTACCATCGTCGGATATCAGTACGCCATGCGGGCGCTGCTTGCAAAAGCCTCCACCCTGGCTGCGGCTAGTGGCGGTTAACGATTATCAACCGCCGCTCACCCAGTTGATTCATCACTTTAAGTTCAGCGGTAAAGCGGAGTTGGCCCCGGCGCTAGCGCGCCTGCTACTGTTGGCGGCTCGTCGCACGTCGGGGCTGCCGCCGCCCGACCAATTCGTCAGCGTGCCGCTGTGGCGACGGCGTCACTGGCGGCGCGGCTATAATCAAAGTGAGTTGCTGTGCCAGGCGCTGGCAAAATGGCTGCCCTGCAGCTATTCATCGCAAGCGGTAACGCGCATCCGCCCGACAACCGCACAGCGTCAGCTCAGCGCCAGGCTGCGTAAGCACAACCTGAAAAATGCGTTCCAACTTGAATTACCCGTCAAAGGGCGCCATATGGTTATTGTGGATGATGTTGTCACGACGGGCAGCACTGTTGCCGAGATTTCCCGCCTTCTTTTGCAAAATGGCGCGGCAAGCGTTCAGGTATGGTGTCTGTGTCGCACCTTGTAGACCCCTATCTATGGGCGTATTATAACCAACTAAAGTAGTCAACTATTAGGTCAAATCTATGATACGTATTTCCGATGCTGCACAAGCGCACTTTGCCAAACTTCTGCTTAATCAGGAAGAAGGGACACAAATCCGGGTATTTGTGATTAACCCCGGTACGCCTAACGCAGAATGCGGCGTTTCTTATTGCCCGCCGGATGCGGTGGAAGCAAGTGATACTGCCCTGAAATTTGAACAGCTTACCGCCTATGTCGATGAGCTGAGCGCTCCGTATCTGGAAGATGCGGAAATTGATTTTGTCACCGACCAGCTCGGTTCACAGCTAACGCTGAAAGCGCCGAACGCCAAAATGCGTAAAGTGGCTGACGATGCGCCGCTGATGGAACGCGTTGAGTACATGTTGCAGTCGCAGATCAACCCACAGTTGGCAGGCCACGGTGGCCGTGTGTCACTGATGGAAATCACCGACGAAGGCTACGCGATTCTGCAATTTGGCGGCGGCTGTAACGGCTGTTCGATGGTTGACGTCACCCTGAAAGAAGGTATTGAGAAGCAGTTGCTGACTGAATTCCCAGAACTGAAAGGGGTTCGTGACCTTACTGAACACCAGCGCGGCGAGCACTCTTACTACTAAGTTACGGCAAAAACCGCCACGCGGATGTCGTAAAATAAGCCGGACGGCGCATAATTGCGCCGAATCCGGTTTTTTTTCGCCTTAAATGATGTTACCGGGCAACATGACGGTCATTTCCCTGTTCTGAAACCAGCCTAAAACCCCGCAATAATTTGACTGATGTCGCATATTTAACATTTACTTTGTCAGGGATATTCTCAATCACCTAATGTTACCCGTATCATTTGCGACATACGCCAGCGAGTTACAAAATAGCCAATTACGCTTTGACTAATTCTTACAACCTAACGTTGGCGTGAAAAAGTAAGTACCTATTCCCTCTGTAGGGACAATTGGACGTTGTCGTTGAAACAGTGACGTTACCCATAACACATTAAAGGCTGGAAAATTTATGCCATTAATCATCGTAGCTGTCGGAGTTATCCTCTTACTCCTGCTGATGATCCGTTTCAAAATGAACGGATTTATCGCTTTGGTCCTGGTGGCACTTGCCGTCGGTTTAATGCAGGGAATGCCCCTGGACAAAGTTATCGTCTCGATTAAAAACGGCGTTGGCGGCACTCTTGGCAGCCTGGCGCTAATCATGGGCTTCGGCGCAATGCTCGGTAAAATGCTTGCCGACTGCGGCGGCGCTCAGCGTATTGCCACCACCCTTATCGACAAATTCGGTCGCAAGCACATCCAATGGGCTGTGGTTCTGACCGGTTTCACCGTTGGCTTCGCGCTGTTCTATGAAGTGGGCTTCGTTCTGTTGCTGCCGCTGGTATTTACCATCGCCGCTTCTGCACGTATTCCGCTGCTATATGTAGGTGTGCCAATGGCTGCCGCGCTGTCCGTCACTCACGGTTTCCTGCCGCCGCACCCAGGCCCAACGGCTATCGCGACCATCTTCCACGCCGATATGGGTAAAACCCTGCTGTACGGTACGCTGATGGCGATTCCTACCGTTATTCTGGCAGGCCCGGTTTACGCGCGTTGCCTGAAAGGCATTGATAAGCCAATCCCGGAAGGTCTGCATAACCCGAAAACCTTCACCGATGAAGAAATGCCATCTTTCGGCGTGAGCGTCTGGACTTCTCTGGTTCCGGTTATCCTGATGGCACTGCGTGCCGTGGCAGAAATGGTGCTGCCAAAAGGCCACGCGTTACTGCCAGCTGCTGAATTCTTCGGCGACCCAGTGATAGCTACGCTGATTGCCGTCCTGATTGCTATCTTCACCTTCGGCCTGAACCGTGGCCGTAACATGGACCAAATCAACGATACGTTGACCTCCTCCATCAAAATTATCGCCATGATGCTGTTAATCATCGGCGGCGGCGGTGCTTTTAAGCAGGTGCTGGTTGATAGCGGCGTGGACAAGTACATTGCGTCTATCATGCATGAGTCCAACGTTTCTCCGCTGTTCATGGCCTGGTCTATCGCCGCAGTACTGCGTATCGCGCTGGGTTCTGCAACCGTTGCCGCTATCACCGCAGGTGGTATCGCAGCACCGCTGATTGCTACCACTGGCGTTAGCCCAGAGCTGATGGTTATCGCGGTCGGTTCCGGTTCCGTTATCTTCTCTCACGTGAACGATCCCGGTTTCTGGCTGTTCAAAGAGTATTTCAACCTGACTATCGGCGAGACAATTAAGTCCTGGTCGATGCTGGAAACCATTATCTCGGTTTGCGGTCTGGTCGGTTGTCTGTTGCTGGGCATGGTGGTTTAACCCCCACGCCAGTAGATAAAAACGCCGGGGCTTGCCCCGGCGTTTTTATTGGTGTTTTACTTCTTCTTACCCGCCGCCTTACGGCGCTTGTCCAAATCTTTAATCAGCTTGTTCACCGTATCATCGGCAAACATCGCCTCAAGCGAGGTGGAGAGTTTGCGCCGCCAGTTTGGGTACTCGGTGCTAGTGCCCGGGATATTCACCGGCGAAGACATCTGCAACCAATCTTCCGGCTGTAACCCCAGCAGCGCACTGTTGCTGTCGGCGATATAGCGCTGCATACCCCGGCTGAGCGTCGCGGTCATCGACATCAACGCGGCCTTATGCCCTGCCCGTTTTGGCAACGCGCCGTATTTATGCAGGGCATCCAACAACCCCTGTTTTGCCCGCTCGCGATCCTGATACAACCCGCGCAGCACATCGGCATCAGGGTACAAGCCCAGTTCATTGCCCAGCGTCAGATCACCGCTTTCCCAATAACCCCGCAGCGTGGGTAAGTCATGCGTTGTCGCCACCGCCATCGACTGCTCTAGGTACGCTTTTGGCGAACGGAAAGTTTTCTCGCTGTCGTTCTCAAAATAGAGCACTTTGTACGAGTAGACACCGCTTTTGCGCAGCTTGCCGACAATTTCGACCGGCACTGTGCCTAAGTCCTCACCAATCGCCATGCAGCGATGGCGCTTGCTTTCCAGCGCCAGAATAGACAGCAGCGCATCCACCGGATACTGCACGTAAGCGCCGTGATCGGCGGTTTCGCCGTACGGGATCCACCACAGGCGCAGCACAGACATCACATGATCGATACGCAACGCGCCGCAGTTTTTCATGTTCGCGCGGAGCAGGTCGATAAACGGTTCATAGGCGCGCGCGACGATGATATGCGGATCCATCGGCGGCAGCCCCCAGTTTTGCCCCAGTGGGCCAAGAATATCCGGCGGCGCGCCAACGGAAGCCTTCAGGCAATACAGTTCACGGTCACACCAGGTTTCTGCGCCTCCTTCAGCGACACCCACCGCCAGGTCGCGGTACAGACCAATCGGCATGGCATCACGCTGGCTGGTTTCCCAGCAATCCGCAAATTGGGTATAGGCCAACCATTGCAGCCAAAGATAGAAATCGACCTCGTCGGCGTGCTTTTTACAAAATGCATGAACTTCAGGGCTGTCGATATTCTGGTAGGCTTGCGGCCAAACCGGCCAGCCCCAGCGCAGCTTATCTTCCTTCACCTGATGGGCGTGCAGCGCGTCAAATGCCGCCTGCCAGTACAGGCTTTCGCCTTCGGTTGCCACGAAGTCGCGGAATGCCGCCATCTGTTCATCGCGGCGCTTAGCAAAGTGTTTCCAGGCCATGCGCAGCGCGGTCATTTTGAGTTCAGTTACGGCGCTGTAGTCCACCTGCTCAACGTCACGCGCCGCCTTGAGCTTTTGCTGCGTCGCCGGTTTGCGCCACCAGGTTTGCGCTTCATCGCTGAGCGTAAAGTCTTCTACCGCGTTCACGTCGATGTAAATCACGTTCATCCAACGGCGCGATGACGGGCTATACGGGCTGGCGCTTTCCGGGTTCGCCGGATACAGCGCGTGAATCGGGTTGAGGCCGATAAACGCGCCGCCACGGTGAGCAATTTCTGGCAACATCGCTTTCAGGTCGCCAAAATCGCCAATCCCCCAGTTGTGCTCAGAGCGCAGGGTATAGAGCTGAACGCAGGCTCCCCACAGTTTTTTCGCCTCTTTCAACGCCTGGGGTTCATAGCAGCGTTCAGGGGCGATAATCACCCGGCAGTGCCAGCGCAGCTCACCTTGTGTCAACGTTAGCGAGTGGTAGCCTTCCGGCAAGTGTGACGGCAGAACCAGCGTTTTACCGCCAGTGACCTGCCCCTGATGCTGTTTGCCCTCTTCGGTCGTCAGCAGCCAGTTAAATTCACCGTTGCCATCAACCGTCAGGGCCATTTTTTTACCGTATGTCCACACCTGCACATTAGGCAGCGGTGTTGCCGCCGCTGGCGCGGCGACAGAGTGCATGGCATCAAGCAAACGCCGCTTGGTATCCGCACCGATAGACTGTGGTTTGCCGTGGGCATTGATATAGTTTGGGCTAATGCCCGCCGCCAGCGCGGCGTTATCAAGACGTTTGCTGTCCATTGGCGTGTCCTTAGCGTTTAGCCTGCCAGATGCGTTGTTGATAATCGCGAATGGAGCGATCGGAGCTGAACATGCCACAGCGCGCGGTGTTCAGGATAGCGGCGCGTGTCCAGGCCTCCTGGTCACGGTACAGCACATCTACCTGCTTTTGCGCTTCAACATAGGCGGCAAAATCCGCCATCACCAGATACGGGTCGCCGCCCTGCTTGCCCATGCTGTGCAGCATCTGGTCAAAGGCGTGTTTATCGCCATCGCTGTATTTACCGCTCTCCAGTTCTTTGAGTACCGCATCCAGCAGTTTGTCGGCTTTACGCCATTTCAGCGGGTCATAACCTTTCGCTTTCAGCGCTTTAACTTGCTCGACGGTATGGCCGAAAATAAAGATTTTTTCAGTACCGACTTTCTCGGCAATCTCAACGTTCGCGCCATCCAGCGTACCGACGGTCAACGCACCGTTCAGCGCCAGTTTCATGTTGCCAGTACCGGAGGCTTCTTTACCCGCAGTGGAAATCTGCTCAGAAACGTCTGCCGCCGGGATCAGCATTTCTGCCGCCGACACGCAGTAATCCGGCAGGAACACCACTTTCAGCTTATCGCCCACCTGCGGGTCGTTGTTGATAACCGCCGCCACTTTATTGATAGCCAGAATGATATTCTTCGCCAGGTAGTAGCCCGGCGCGGCTTTCGCGCCAAACAGGAACACGCGCGGTACGCGGTCAGCCTGCGGGTTTTCGCGAATCTCTTTATACAGCGCCAGAATGTGCAGCAGGTTGAGGTGCTGGCGTTTGTACTCGTGCAAGCGTTTGATCTGAATATCAAAGATAGCGTTAGTGGTGATTTCAATCCCAGTGCGCGCTTTCACAAACTTCACCAGCCGTTCTTTATTCGCCAGTTTGATGTCGCGGTATTGCTGGCGGAATTTGGCGTCGTCGGCGTATTTTTCCAGGTTGATAAGCTGGTCGAGATCGTTAGCCCACTCTTTTTTCAGCGATTTATCCAGCAGTGCGGCAAGTGCGGGGTTGCACTGTTTGATCCAGCGACGTGGCGTGATGCCGTTGGTGACGTTGTGGAATTTGTTCGGCCACAGTTGGTGATATTCAGGGAACAGGTCTTTCACCACCAGGTCAGAGTGCAGTGCCGCCACGCCGTTAACGGCAAAACCACTGACCACACACATGTTTGCCATGCGCACCTGTTTGTTGTGCAC
The DNA here is from genome assembly GCA_051656825.1 of Kluyvera sp. Taxonomy (GTDB): domain Bacteria; phylum Pseudomonadota; class Gammaproteobacteria; order Enterobacterales; family Enterobacteriaceae; genus Kluyvera. The sequence goes on along the minus strand of JBOFJM010000314.1, from coordinate 320 downwards.
CACCGCCAGTTTCGCCCATACGGCGTCATCGCCCGGCCAGGTTTTATCCACCAACGTTTTAAAGCGGTCGTTAATCTCTTTGATAATCTGCATGTGACGCGGCAGTAGCGCTTTCACCAGCTTCTCATCCCAACACTCCAGCGCTTCTGGCATCAGGGTGTGGTTGGTGTAAGCGAAGGTTTTGCTGGTAATCGCCCACGCATCGTCCCAGCTCATCTGGTGCTCATCAAGCAGTACGCGCAGCAGCTCAGGAATAGCAATCGTCGGGTGAGTGTCGTTCAGTTGGATCACTTCATAATCCGCCAGCTCAACCAGCTTAC
>JBOFJM010000313.1:0-2574 GCA_051656825.1 Kluyvera sp. | reverse complement strand
CGCCAGGAACAGCAGTGCTTTAAAGAAGGCGTGCGTCATCAGGTGGAAAATCGCCGCATCCCACGCCTGTACGCCTAACGCCAGGAACATGTAGCCAATCTGGCTCATGGTGGAGTAAGCCAGTACACGTTTGATGTCGGTTTGTACCAGCGCGGCAAAGCCTGCCAGCACCAGCGTAATCGCCCCAATAATCCCCACCAGATGCAGGATTTCTGGGGTCATCAGGAACAGGCCGTGGGTACGCGCAATCAGGTAGACACCTGCGGTGACCATCGTTGCGGCGTGAATCAGCGCGGAGACAGGCGTTGGGCCAGCCATCGCGTCAGCAAGCCAGGTCTGCAACGGCAACTGCGCCGATTTACCGACCGCACCGCCCAACAGCATCAGGGTTGCCCACATCAGCATGTTGTTGCCCGCAGCAAAGTGCTGTGGTGCCAGTTCAACCATTTCGCGGAAGTTCAGCGTGCCCAGTTCGTTGTAGAGAATGAACAGCGCGAACGCGAGGAACACGTCACCCACACGGGTAACGACGAACGCTTTCATGGCGGCTGCGCCATTCTTCGGATCGGTATAGTAGAAACCAATCAGCAGATACGAGCACAGGCCCACGCCTTCCCAACCGAGGTACATCAACAGCAGGTTATCTGCCAGCACCAGAATGACCATGCTGGCGATAAACAGGTTAGTGTAGGCGAAGAAGCGGGAGTAGCCCTCTTCGCCGCGCATGTACCAGGAGGCGAACATGTGGATCAGGAAGCCGACGCCGGTGACCACAGAAAGCATGGTCAGCGACAGGCCATCCAGCACCAGGTTGAAACCGATGTTGAAATCACCGACCGACATCCACGTCCACAGCGGCACGTTGACCGCCTGTTTGCCGTTAGCGAAGAAATCCATACCGACCAACGCCGTCACCAGCGCGGCCAGGCCAATCGAGCCAACGCCCACGGTGGCGGAGAGGTTTTCCGACCAGCGTCCACGGGAGAAAGCCAGCAGAACAAAGCCAATCAATGGCAAAATAATGGTTAAGGCAAGCATATTCATCCGCGCAACTCACTTACTGAATCGATGTTCAGGTTCTGGCGGCGACGATGGAGCTGCAGCAGCAGCGCCAGGCCAATGCTCGCTTCCGCAGCCGCAAGGCTGATAGCGAGAATATACATCACCTGACCATCGGTCTGGCCCCAGTAGCTACCGGCGACCACAAAGGCCAGCGCGGCGGCGTTAATCATGATTTCCAGCCCAATCAGCATAAACAGCAGGTTGCGGCGGATAACCAGACCGGTTAAGCCCAGAACGAACAAAATCGCAGCGAGGATCAGTCCATGGGTTAAGGGGATCATGCGTGCTCCTCCGTTTTTCTTTTCGCGCTGTCGTTAGGGCGGTTGCTGATAAGCTCGCCTTGACGATCTTCGCGGCCAATATGGAAGGCCACAACCAGGCCTGCCAGCAGCAGCATCGATGCCAGTTCAACCGCCAGAACGTATGGCCCGAACAGGGTGATACCGACTTCTTTGGCGCCGATGGCGTTACCATCAATTCCCTGGTCGTTAACGCCCAGAATGGCGTAAATCATCACCGCCAGCAGCACGGCAGAGAGCAGCGCAGGGCCAATCCAGATTTGCGGTTTCAGCCATTGGCGTTCCTGAGCGACTTCTGCCCCACCGAGGTTGAGCATCATCACCACGAACACGAACAGCACCATGATGGCTCCAGCGTAGACGATGATTTCCAGCGCCCCGGCGAAGTACGCGCCCAGCGAGAAGAACACCCCGGCAATCGCCAGCAGGGAGATAATCAGGTACAGCAAGGCGTGTACCGGATTAGTGTGCGTAATCACTCGCAGCGTGGCGAGGATGGCGATAAGGCCACAGATATAAAAAGCGAATTCCATTGCCCCTCTCCTTAAGGTAACAGGCTCTTGACGTCGATAGGTTTGGCCTCATTTTCAGCCTCGCCCTTATCTTTGCCGTCGATTGCCATACCCGCCATCCGGTAGAAGTTATATTCCGGGTATTTGCCCGGACCGGAAATCAGCAGATCCTCTTTCTCGTACACCAGATCCTGACGTTTGTATTCGCCCAGTTCGAAGTCTGGGGTCAACTGAATCGCCGTGGTCGGGCACGCCTCTTCACACATACCGCAGAAGATGCAGCGAGAGAAGTTGATACGGAAAAACTCCGGATACCAGCGGCCATCTTTGGTTTCTGCTTTTTGCAGCGAGATGCAGCCCACCGGGCAGGCAACCGCGCAAAGGTTACAGGCGACGCAGCGCTCATCGCCGTCCGGGTCGCGCGTTAGCACGATACGGCCACGATAGCGCGGCGGCAGATACACCGGCTCTTCCGGGTACATTTGCGTTTCGCGTTTGGCGAACGCATGTAGGCCAATCATCCAGATACTGCGAACCTGGGTGCCGAAACCTACTACTAATTCTTTTAAGGTCATGGTCTCTTCGCCCCTTATGGCTGCTGCCAGAGAATGACAGCGGCCGTTACCAGCAAGTTGATTAGCGTCAGCGGCAGGCACACTTTCCAGCCAAAGGACATTACCTGGTCATAACGCGGACGCGGT
>JBOFJM010000312.1:0-5301 GCA_051656825.1 Kluyvera sp. | reverse complement strand
TATTATTTTTGCGCACACCGCTGCTGTCGGCTGTGGGCGCACTGCCGACGCTGTTGAGTGCTCAGGTGGCGTTTAACAAACTGAACAAGTTTGCGCTTGCGCCGTATCGCGAAACTTTCCCGCAGCCCACGGCACACCCTGGCTGGCAAACGCTGGAACTGCGCGATGTGACCTTCCATTATGAAGACAATACGTTCGCCGTCGGGCCGCTGAATTTTACGCTCAAACGTGGCGAGCTGGTATTCCTGATTGGCGGCAACGGTAGCGGTAAATCGACGCTGGCGATGCTACTGACTGGGCTGTATCAACCGGTTTCCGGGCAGATTCTGCTCGACGGACAGCCGTTGGCGGCAGAAAAACCGGAGGACTACCGCAAACTGTTCTCGGCCGTGTTCACTGATGTCTGGTTGTTTGACCAACTGCTTGGCCCGCAGGGCAAAGCGGCGAACCCAGAACTGGTCAACAAATGGCTGGTGCAGTTGCAGATGAGCCACAAAGTGAAGCTCGACAATGGCCGCATTCTTGATTTGAAACTGTCGAAAGGGCAGAAGAAGCGCGTTGCGCTGCTGCTGGCGCTGGCGGAAGAACGCGATATCATTATGCTGGATGAATGGGCCGCCGATCAGGATCCTCATTTCCGGCGTGAGTTTTACCAGGTTCTGCTGCCATTGATGCAGCAAATGGGTAAAACTATTTTCGCCATCAGCCATGACGATCACTATTTTATTCATGCCGATCGCCTGCTGGAAATGCGCAATGGCCAGTTGAGTGAGCTGGTGGGTGAGGAGCGTGAACGCGCCTCTCGCGATGCTGTCTCGCGGACGGCCTGATTTTTTTCGCCAAATTGCGTTTTTTTTCAGCGTCTGACAGGCTGGCCTAGTCTTTTTTACATCACCCCGCGCTATGCTTAGTTCGCTCAATCATCCGGTTGAGCGAATCTTCGCGAATAAGGATTATTCATGTCTCTGTTGAAGAAGAACAGCGCCCGCCTGCGCGACGAAGAGCGTATGCGGCTTATCTGGTTGTTAACCACCGATAAAGCCGTGACCTCTGCGCTGTTGGGTAAATTAACGCTCGCCGAGCAGTATGACGAAAGCGCGCTGAGTGACGACCTTGCGGAAGTGGGGGCGCTGGTTGCGCATTTGCCGCCGCCGGATCTTGCCGATACCCTCGAAGCTTTGCCCTCCGAAGAACGTCACGCCCTGTGGAACATGGTCGAAGATGAGCGGCGCGGGAAGGTTTTGCTCGAAGCATCGGAGAACGTCTGGGATGACCTCATTGAGGATATGAGCGACCGGGCGTTGCTCGATGCACTGCAAACGCTGGATATCGACGAACAGATTTATCTGGTGCAGCATCTGCCTCGCGACCTGACGGGACGCCTGCTGGCTTCGATGTCGCCTGCGGAACGGGCGCGCGTGCGTCAGGTGATGAATTACGACCATGACCAGATTGGCTCCATCATGGAGTTTGAGGTCATCACTATTCGTGCCGACGTGACTCTGGCGTCGGTGCAACGTTTTCTACGGCGGCTGGGCAAAATGCCGGAGAACACCGATAAACTGTTTGTTATTCAGCGCGATAAAACGCTGATTGGCGAGCTTGAGTTGAAGACGATCCTCCTGAATTCGGCAGATCGCTATGTTCATGAAGTGATGGAAGCAGACCCCGTAGCGTTCCATCCAGAAGAAAAATCGGAAAGCGTCGCCCGAACCTTCGAACGTGACAACTTGATCAGTGCTGCGGTGATTGATTCCGAAGGCAAATTGATGGGGCGTTTGACCATCGATGAAATCGTTGATGTGGTATACGAAGAAACCGACAGCGATTTGCGCCGTATGGGCGGCCTGAGCAGTGAAGAGGACGTTTATGCGCCAGTGATGAAAGCTGTCAAAACTCGCTGGGCGTGGCTCGCGATTAACCTGTGTACGGCGTTTATCGCCTCCAGGGTTATCGACGGTTTTGAACACACGATTTCGCAGTTGGTAGCGCTCGCTTCACTGATGCCGATTGTCGCCGGTATCGGCGGCAACACCGGTAACCAGACCATCACCATGATTGTCCGCGCACTGGCGCTTCAGCATATTCAGCCGGGTAATTTCTCATTCCTGATCCTGCGTGAGATGGGCGTCGCGCTGATTAACGGGATTGTCTGGGGCGGCATTATGGGGACAGTCACCTGGCTACTGTATGGCGACCCGCATCTTGGCGCAGTGATGACGCTGGCGATGATCCTCAACCTGCTGGTGGCGTCGATTATGGGCGTACTGATCCCAATGATCATGGTGAAACTGGGGCATGATCCAGCGGTGGGGTCGAGCGTTATGATCACGGCGATCACCGATACCGGCGGATTCTTTATTTTCCTCGGGCTGGCAACGGTGTTCCTGCTGTAAATCTGCCATCGTCGGGCCTGCGGTGACTATCGCAGGTTCGGGGCTGGAAATGGGAGTCGGAGCGAGAAAACGGCAAATCAGGAAGGGTATTCACAGGTTATTGATGACGGCTTTTCTATAAGCCAGTGATAACCTGTTTAACATCACAAAGGGGAGAATGATACCGCTTCCCGTCACATTCTACTAGTACCAAACTTCATTTTCTGTACACATTTATTAAACATTTTAATAACAGATCTCAAAACTCAACTTAAATTTTAAACAATATTTAATTTTATCTTGCTGGGTGGTAACGTAACCGTACGGATGTTTTTACCTGCGTGTAACAAACGCGAGTCAAGTAAGGCCCCCTGCAATGAATAAAAGAATGGCTGTACCCAACACACAGAAAACGGGTACCGAAACGGTTTCTGTGGCGACTAAGGCGAAGGCTCGTGAGGTGCACGAGACAGATGTATTGCTGATCGGTGGCGGAATTATGAGCGCTACGTTGGGTACGTGGCTGCAAGAGCTGGAGCCTGACTGGTCAATCACTATGGTTGAGCAGATGGAAAGCGTAGCGGAAGAAAGCTCCAACGGCTGGAACAACGCTGGTACTGGGCACTCGGCGCTGATGGAACTCAACTATACCCCGCAAAAAGCTGACGGCTCTGTCAGCATCGAAAAAGCCATTGATATTAACGAAGCGTTTCAGGTGTCCCGCCAATTTTGGGCGCACCAGGTGACGCGCGGCGTGCTGGCGCAGCCAAAAAGCTTTATTAACACCGTGCCGCACATGAGCTTTGTGTGGGGCGAAGATAACGTCAATTTCCTGCGCGCCCGCTACCGTGCGTTGCAGAAAAGCCCGCTGTTTAGCGGTATGCGCTATTCCGAAGATCACCAACAGATCAAGCAATGGGCGCCGCTGGTTATGGAAGGGCGCGACCCGCAGCAGATTATCGCGGCTACGCGTACCGAAGCTGGTACTGACGTCAATTACGGTGAAATTACCCGTCAGTTGATTAGCGCGCTGAAAACGCGCGACCGCTTCTCGCTACAGTTGAACACGGTGGTACGCCGCTTCCACCGTAATGCGGATAACAGCTGGACGGTTACGGTGTCTGACGCCAATAACAGCCACGCTAAACGCACTATTCGTGCCAAATTTATCTTTATCGGTGCGGGCGGCGCAGCGCTGAAGTTGCTTCAGCAAACCAAAATCCCGCAGGCGAAAGAGTACGCAGGCTTCCCTGTTGGCGGCCAGTTCCTGGTGTGTGAAGACCCCGAAGTGGTTAATCACCACCTGGCGAAAGTCTACGGCCAGGCCTCGGTAGGCGCTCCACCAATGTCCGTACCGCATATTGATACCCGTATTATTGACGGTAAACGCGTGGTGCTGTTTGGGCCATTCGCGACCTTCTCCACCCGTTTCCTGAAAAACGGCTCGCTGTGGGATTTGCTGGCTTCAACCAATAAATCTAACATTCTGCCGATGCTGAACGTGGGGCTGGACAACTTTGATCTGGTGAAATATCTGGTCGGTCAGGTGCTACAGAAAGACAAAGACCGCCATGCGGCGCTACGCGCTTACTATCCGATGGCGAAAAAGCAGGACTGGCGTTTGTGGCAAGCGGGCCAGCGTGTACAGATCATCAAACGTGATGCCCGTATCGGCGGCGTACTGCGTTTGGGGACGGAAGTGGTTAGTGACGATGAAGGCACAGTGGCTGCACTGTTGGGGGCGTCTCCTGGGGCTTCTACTGCCGCGCCTATCATGCTGGAGCTGATGGAAAAAGTCTTTAAAGACAAAATGCAGACTGTCGAATGGCAGGAAAAAATCCGCGCGGTAGTGCCAACCTATGGTTCTACGTTGACGGAAAACCCACACTTGATTGAGAAGACGCTGGCCTACACCAGTGAAGTGCTTGGGCTGCGTTATGAAGCGGCTAGAGAGGCGGATCCGGTACCTGCGGCGCAAGTGGTATCGAAACCGGTAACGCTGAAAGAGATTGCGGATATCGCGCTGTAAAAAAATACCCGGCGTTGCAAGGCTTCGCCGGGTTGTGCTATCTGCGTTACCCGGCGAGGGTGTTGACGCCAACGCCGGGAGTCACGATATTAACGAACGACCGCATCATGCATGGTATCTTCTGCTGACCATACGCGGTATTTAACTTCAACGTTTTCCGGCGTATAGACAACGATTGGCAGTTTGCTGTTGTAGCGCAGCATACCTTCTTCACCCAGGGATGCGCTGACGAATTTCTTGGTTTTTTGTTTGTCAGGACATGCCATCATGGTGGACATCGGGCCGCTCACTTTCTCAACGACGTAGTAGTCGTAACCCCAGCCTTCCAGCGTTTTGCTTTCCAGTTTGCCGCCCAGACGGTGGTGGTTGCAGTCCACTTCCAGCGTCTGACCGACCAATAACTCTACTTTATAGGCTGATTCGTCTTTCTGTGCTGGCAGCTGAATGACCTGACGCTTCATGCCTTTTTCTGCCTGCGGGTAAGGTGCTACCTTTTCCAGCGGCTGTTCTGCGGCTAACGCACTGCTGGAGATACAAGCAACGGCCAGTAATGAAGCGGCGAGTTTATGTGTGTTTTTCACTGTGAATCCTTTTTATCAGTATGCAACAGGATGAGAATATCATTGCTGACATGAATGGTAATCGTATTTTACTGAATATTGCATTAGGAATAGTGCTATATATTGCCTATATGAATGAATATAGCGATTACCTCTCCCACAAATGGCGTATCCGCCTAAGATCTGATGACGACTCATGGTCAAGCACGTTCTCATTATAGCCGCGCTATTTGGCGCTATCCCTGCGGCTAACGCTTCCATTCAAGCGGGATTTTCCCCGGAAGGCTCGGCACGTGCGTTAGTGCTCGCTTCCATTAATCAAGCGCAGCACTCGATA
>JBOFJM010000311.1:0-8714 GCA_051656825.1 Kluyvera sp. | reverse complement strand
AAACTCGGACGTTAAACGAGTTTCGGTTATCCCTGGCAGTACATCGCAAGAGGCATTGCAGATGGCGATTCAGAGGGCTAAAGGCTGAGTTCTATACGGGGTAGCAAAGCGCTACCCCAGAAAATGAACGGATACACTGACAAACGAGTCCGCATGATGAACAAAATATATGGTGTTATTTCCATGCTGGTGGTGCTTTTCTTGATGGGAGAGGGGGCGATGGCATCCAGTGGGGCGATTGCTTTTTCGGGCAGTGTCGTGACGATGGGCTGCTGGAATGAAACGGAAGCGCTTGAGTTGTTATGCCATCGCAAAGACAGTGTTGCGCGTCATATTATTGTTGAAAATATCACCACATCCATTGCTGAACCTTATGCGTTGGCCGAGGCGGAGTATCTCGATGAGGACAAGCAATTAACGCTGCTGCGAATTGTTTATGATTAAATCCTCTGCCACAGGCCTGTGGCATCCCACCTATTTAGCTCCCCTTCTTGATAATGCCGCGCAGCGCAGATAGCTATGCTGATTAAGACCATTTTTACTACACTCATTCTTTAATCTTATAATTCGTTTAAACCGATCTGTTTGGCAATAATAAACTTGTTTTTTCGATTTGTTTGGTCAATTAGAATGGTTTAAACGATCGATTCACCATTATAGAGAGAGTAAAAGTGAAGAGTCTTCAGCGTTTTTTTAGCAGTGATGCCTCTGGAGGCGTCATCCTGATTATCGCCGCCGCCCTGGCAATGCTAATGGCTAACCTTGGGTCAACCAGCGGCTTGTATCACGCCTTCCTGGAGACGCCGGTTCAGCTGCGCGTTGGGGCGTTAGAGATCAATAAAAATATGTTGCTGTGGATTAACGATGCCTTAATGGCGGTGTTTTTCCTGCTGATTGGCCTGGAGGTCAAGCGCGAGCTGCTACTGGGGTCGTTGGCATCGCGCCGTCAGGCGATTTTCCCGGTGATTGCCGCTTTGGGCGGCATGGTCGTTCCGGCGCTGGTGTATCTGGCGTTTAATGCGCAGGATACGGTTGCCAGCAGCGGTTGGGCTATTCCTGCGGCAACGGATATCGCGTTTGCGCTTGGCGTGCTGGCGTTGCTCGGCAGCCGGGTTCCGGCGTCGCTCAAAATTTTCCTGATGGCGCTGGCAATTATTGACGATTTAGGCGCGATAGTGATTATCGCCTTGTTCTATACCAGCGATCTATCGCTGTTATCGCTCGGCGTGGCGGCGGCAGCTATCGCAGTGTTGGCGGTGCTCAATTTGAGCGGTGTGCGCCGCACCGGTATTTATATTTTGGTCGGCGTTATCTTGTGGACGGCGGTGCTGAAATCCGGCGTACATGCGACGCTTGCCGGGGTGATTGTCGGCTTCTTTATTCCGCTGCGCGAGCAGAACGGCAAATCACCGGCGAAGCAACTTGAGCACGTGCTGCATCCGTGGGTGGCGTTTATGATCCTGCCGCTGTTCGCCTTTGCCAACGCCGGTGTGTCGCTTGCCGGTGTGACCTTCAGCGGGCTGACCTCCATGCTGCCGCTGGGTATCATCGCGGGTCTGTTTATCGGTAAGCCGCTGGGCATCAGCCTGTTCTGCTGGCTGGCGCTGAAGCTGAAGCTGGCGCGTCTGCCGGAAGGAGCCAGCTTTACGCAGATCATGGCCGTAGGCCTGCTGTGTGGTATTGGTTTTACGATGTCTATTTTTATCGCCAGCCTTGCATTTGGTAGCATCGATCCATCGCTTATCAACTGGGCTAAGCTCGGCATTTTAATTGGCTCCGTGCTGTCGGCGGTAGTGGGATACAGTTTGCTGCGCGCGCAATTAAAGCCGCAGATGGCCAATGACGGCTAAGTGAAAAGGGAGACAGCGCATGTCGCATATTAACTACAACCATCTTTACTATTTTTGGCATGTCTACAAGGAGGGTTCTGTCGTCGGTGCGGCAGAGGCGCTGTACCTCACGCCACAAACGATTACCGGGCAAATCAAGGCGCTGGAAGAGCGCCTTCAGGGCAAGCTGTTTAAGCGCAAAGGCCGTGGCATTGAGCCAAGCGAGCTGGGCGAACTGGTGTTTCGCTACGCCGATAAAATGTTCACGTTAAGCCAGGAGATGCTGGATATCGTCAACTATCGCAAAGAGTCGAACCTGCTGTTTGACGTTGGCGTGGCGGATGCGCTGTCCAAGCGACTGGTCAGCGGTATTCTCGATGCGGCGGTGGTCGAAGATGAACAGATACACCTGCGTTGTTTTGAATCGACGCATGAAATGCTGCTGGAGCAACTGAGCCAGCATAAGCTGGACATGATTATCTCCGACTGCCCCATCGACTCTACGCAGCAGGAAGGGCTGTTCTCGGTGAAAATCGGCGAGTGTGGGGTGAGCTTCTGGTGTATGAACCCGCCGCCGGAAAAATCATTCCCAGCCTGCCTGGAAGAGCGGCGTTTGCTGATCCCTGGCCGCCGCTCAATGCTCGGGCGCAAGCTGCTGAATTGGTTTAACGTGCAGGGGCTGAAAGTCGAAATTCTCGGCGAGTTTGATGATGCGGCATTGATGAAAGCTTTTGGTGCGGCGCATAACGCTATCTTTGTTGCGCCAACATTGTATGCGCATGATTTTTATGCGGATAACAGCATCGTAGAAATTGGCCGTCTGGACAACGTGATGGAAGAATATCATGCGATTTTCGCCGAACGGATGATTCAACACCCCGCCGTGCAACGTATCTGCCATCGCGATTACTCTGCGTTGTTTGTGGAAAAACCGTAGGCCGGATTGCGAATTATCTAAATTGCAGACATAAAAAAACCCGCTTTCGCGGGTTTCTTTTACAAAGCTGATAACAAGCGGGCGATTAAGCCAGTTTGTTGATCTGTGCAGTCAGGTTTGCTTTATGACGTGCAGCTTTGTTTTTGTGGATCAGACCTTTAGCAGCCTGACGGTCCACGATTGGTTGCATTTCGTTAAATGCTTTCAGTGCAGTAGCTTTGTCGCCAGCTTCGATAGCTGCGTATACTTTCTTGATGAAAGTACGCATCATAGAGCGACGGCTAGCGTTGTGCTTGCGAGCCTTTTCAGACTGAACGGCGCGCTTCTTAGCTGATTTGATATTAGCCAAGGTCCAACTCCCAAATGTGTTCTATATGGACAATTCAAAGGCCGAGGAATATGCCCGTTTAGCCTTCTTTTGTCAATGGATTTGTGCAAATAAGCGCCGTTAATTTGACAACGCTGCATTACGTATTGATGGCGCAGGATTCTACCAGCTTGTGGGCGATGAATACAGTCTTTCCGGCACAAAAATCACGCGCCCCGGCCATATTTTCTTGCCTTTTTCATGGATGCTGATGAAATCATTCCCTCTTTCGATGATGAGGCACAATAGCGGGTTAACGTAGACTGCTGTACAAGGTATACTCTGACGATTTTCACTCTTTTGAGCCAGACATGAAGCTGATACGCGGCATACATAATCTCAGTCAGGCACCACATGGGTGCGTGCTGACCATTGGTAATTTCGACGGTGTGCATCGTGGGCATCAAGCGTTACTGCAAGGCTTACGTGCCGAAGGCAGAGCGCGTGGTTTGCCCGTCGTGGTGATGATTTTTGAACCGCAGCCGCTGGAGCTTTTCGCGGCTGAAAAGGCCCCGGCGCGTTTAACGCGTCTGCGCGAAAAATTACGCTATCTGGCCGAGAGTGGAGTGGACTATGTCCTGTGCCTACGCTTTGACCGACGCTTTGCGGCACTGAGCGCGCAGGACTTTATCAGCGATCTGCTGGTTAGGCGTCTTGGCGTACAATTCCTTGCCGTGGGCGATGATTTCCGCTTTGGCGCTGGTCGTCAGGGCGATTTCTTGTTATTACAGAAGGCTGGCGTGGAATTTGGTTTCGATGTCACCAGCACCCAAACCTTCTGTGAAGGCGCAGTGCGCATCAGCAGTACCGCCGTGCGCCAGGCACTGGCAGACGACCAACTCGAACTGGCCGAAAATTTATTGGGGCATCCTTTCACTATCTCCGGGCGCGTGGTGCACGGCGATGAGCTAGGCCGTACCATCGGTTTCCCGACGGCGAACTTACCGCTGCGTCGTCAGGTCTCCCCGGTTAAAGGGGTTTATGCGGTAGAAGTGACGGGGCTGGGCGACAAATCCTACACAGGCGTCGCCAATATCGGTACTCGCCCAACGGTTGCGGGCGTTCGCCAGCAGCTGGAAGTACATTTGTTGGACGTTGTAATGGACCTCTACGGTCGCCATATAGACGTTATCCTGCGTAAAAAAATACGCAATGAGCAGCGATTTGCCTCGCTGGATGAGCTAAAGGCGCAGATTGCGCGTGATGAGTTAACGGCCCGCGAATTTTTTGGGCTTTCAAAACCGGCTTAATGCCTGAATACGTACGTTTAAATACGGAATCGAGAATCTAATGAGTGACTATAAATCTACCCTGAATTTGCCGGAAACAGGGTTCCCGATGCGCGGCGATCTCGCCAAGCGCGAACCGGGGATGCTGGCACGTTGGACCGAAGATGACCTGTACGGCATCATTCGTGCAGCGAAAAAAGGCAAAAAAACCTTCATTCTGCATGATGGCCCTCCTTATGCGAATGGCAGCATTCATATTGGTCACTCGGTTAACAAGATTCTGAAAGACATTATTATTAAGTCCAAAGGGCTTTCAGGTTTTGACTCCCCGTACGTGCCAGGCTGGGACTGCCACGGTCTGCCTATCGAGCTGAAAGTAGAGCAAGAATTTGGCAAGCCAGGCGAGAAATTTACCGCCGCAGAATTCCGCGCTAAATGCCGTGAATACGCGGCAGGCCAGGTTGACGGTCAGCGTAATGACTTTATCCGTCTGGGCGTATTGGGCGACTGGCAGCACCCGTATCTGACGATGGACTTCGGCACCGAAGCCAACATCATCCGCGCGCTGGGCAAAATCGTTGCTAACGGTCACCTGCACAAAGGCGCGAAGCCGGTGCACTGGTGCGTTGACTGCCGTTCTGCGCTGGCAGAAGCGGAAGTGGAGTATTACGACAAAACGTCGCCATCTATCGACGTGGCATTCCACGCGGTGGACAGCGCTGCCGTTCTCGCGAAGTTTGGCGTAAGCAGCGTGACGGGCCCTGTTTCCCTGGTTATCTGGACCACGACCCCGTGGACGCTGCCAGCGAACCGCGCTATCTCAATTTCTTCCTCGTTTGACTATGTGCTGGTGCAGATTGAAGGCCAGGCTATCATCGTGGCGAAAGAGCTGCTGGAAGGCGTGATGAAGCGCATTGGCGCGGCAGAATACACCGTGCTGGGCACTGTTAATGGCGCTGAGCTGGAAAATCTGCGTTTCGCTCACCCGTTCATGGGCTTCGATGTGCCAGCTATTCTGGGCGACCACGTTACCCTGGATGCCGGTACTGGTGCGGTACACACCGCGCCTGGCCACGGCCCTGACGACTATGTCATCGGTCAAAAATACGGTCTGGAAGTGGCTAACCCCGTTGGGCCAGACGGCACTTACCTGTCGGGGACTTACCCGACGCTGGACGGTGTTAACGTCTTTAAAGCCAACGATATTGTGGTGGCGCTGCTGACCGAAAAAGGCGCACTGCTGCACGTTGAAAAAATGCAGCACAGCTACCCATGCTGCTGGCGTCACAAATCGCCAATTATCTTCCGTGCAACCCCGCAGTGGTTCATCAGCATGGATCAGAAAGGCCTGCGCGAGCAGTCTCTGAAAGAGATTGACCGTATCGAACAAGACGGCCTGGCGAAAGAAAACCTGAGCGGCTGGATCCCGGCATGGGGTAAAGCGCGCATCGAATCGATGGTGGCTAACCGTCCAGACTGGTGTATCTCCCGTCAGCGTACCTGGGGTGTGCCGATGGCGCTGTTCGTGCATAAAGACACCGAAGAGCTGCACCCTCGCACTACTGAACTGATGGAAGAAGTTGCCAAATACGTTGAGAAAGACGGTATTCAGGCATGGTGGGATCTCGACCCGCGCGACATCCTCGGTGACGATGCCGACAACTACGTGAAAGTGCCGGATACCCTGGATGTGTGGTTCGACTCCGGTTCAACCAGCTATTCCGTCGTTGATGCGCGCCCTGAATTTGGCGGCCACTCTCCAGATATGTACCTGGAAGGTTCTGACCAGCACCGTGGCTGGTTTATGTCTTCACTGATGATTTCTACCGCGATGAAAGGCAAAGCGCCTTATCGTCAGGTACTGACTCACGGCTTCACCGTCGATGGTCAGGGCCGTAAGATGTCTAAATCTATCGGTAACACCGTGTCTCCGCAGGACGTGATGAACAAGCTCGGCGCGGACATTCTGCGTCTGTGGGTTGCTTCGACCGACTACACCAGCGAAATGGCCGTTTCCGATGAAATCCTGAAACGTGCCGCCGACAGCTATCGTCGTATCCGTAACACCGCGCGCTTCCTGCTGGCGAACCTCAACGGGTTTGATCCGGTAAAAGACATGGTGAAACCTGAAGAGATGGTGGTTCTGGATCGCTGGGCTGTAGGCTGCGCACAAGCGGCGCAAGAAGATATCGTCAAAGCGTACGCTTCTTACGATTTCCACGAAGTGGTGCAGCGCCTGATGCGTTTCTGCTCCATCGAAATGGGCTCGTTCTACCTCGACATCATCAAAGACCGTCAGTACACCGCGAAAGCGGACAGCGTGGCGCGTCGTAGCTGCCAGACTGCGCTGTTCCATATCGCTGAAGCGCTGGTTCGTTGGATGGCGCCGATCATGTCCTTCACCGCAGATGAAATCTGGGGTTACCTGCCAGGTTCCCGTGAGAAGTACGTCTTCACCGGCGAATGGTACGAAGGTCTGTTTGGCCTCGACAACACCGAAGCGATGAACGATACCTTCTGGGAAGATCTGCTGAAAGTGCGCGGCGAAGTGAACAAAGTTATCGAACAGGCGCGTGCTGACAAGAAAGTCGGTGGTTCTCTGGAAGCGGCTGTAACTCTGTACGCTGAACCGGAACTGGCGGCTAAATTGACCGCGCTGGGCGACGAATTGCGCTTTGTCCTGTTGACCTCCGGGGCGACGGTTGCCGATTATGCAGCCGCATCCGCTGATGCGCAGCAGAGTGAACTGCTGAAAGGGCTGAAAGTGGCGCTGAATAAAGCCGAAGGTGAGAAGTGCCCGCGCTGCTGGCATTACACCCAGGACATCGGCAAGGTGGCGGAACACGCAGATATCTGCGGACGCTGTGTGAGCAACGTGGCCGGTGACGGCGAAAAACGTAAGTTTGCCTGATGAGTAAATCGATCTGTTCAACAGGGCTACGCTGGCTGTGGCTAGTCGTCGTTGTGCTGATTATCGATCTGGGCAGCAAATACCTCATCCTCCAGGACTTTGCCCTGGGGGATAC
Source organism: Kluyvera sp. (assembly GCA_051656825.1). Lineage (GTDB taxonomy): Bacteria > Pseudomonadota > Gammaproteobacteria > Enterobacterales > Enterobacteriaceae > Kluyvera. The sequence goes on along the minus strand of JBOFJM010000311.1, from coordinate 1,326 downwards.
CGTATCGCTGTTCCCGTCGCTTAATCTGCATTACGCGCGTAACTATGGCGCTGCGTTCAGCTTCCTGGCGGATAGCGGTGGTTGGCAGCGTTGGTTCTTCGCTGGTATCGCTATCGGTATTTGTGTTGCGCTAACGGTGCTGATGTATCGCTCTAAAGCGACGCAGAAGCTCAATAACATCGCCTATGCGCTGATTATTGGCGGCGCGTTGGGTAACCTGTTTGACCGCCTGTGGCACGGTTTTGTTGTCGATATGATCGACTTCTACGTCGGCGACTGGCACTTTGCCACCTTCAACCTGGCCGATACTGCTATCTGTATTGGTGCGGCATTGATTGTGCTCGAAGGTTTCCTGCCGAAAAAGCAGGCGTAATAAAATGCCGGATGGCGCTATGCGCATCCGGCCAATAATCTTTCGCGATTCTTGTTTGCCCGGTAAGCGTAGCGCCACCGGGCAAACAGGCGGCAGCAATTTTAAAGAGCAACCTGCATGTCTAAATCAGTACAGAGTAACAGTGCGGTGCTGGTGCACTTCACCCTTAAGCTCGACGATGGCTCCACCGCAGAGTCAACCCGCAATAACGGCAAGCCTGCGCTGTTTCGCCTGGGCGACGGTTCTCTGTCTGAAGGGTTGGAACAACATCTGCTCGGATTGAAAGAGGGCGGTAAAACCGCTTTTGCGCTCGAGCCGGATGCCGCCTTTGGCGTGCCAAGCCCGGACTTAATCCAGTATTTCTCCCGCCGCGAATTTATGGATGCTGGCGAGCCTGATATTGGGGCTATTATGCTATTCACCGCGATGGACGGCAGTGAAATGCCGGGCGTTGTCCGCGAGATTAACGGCGATTCAATTACCGTTGATTTTAACCATCCGCTGGCAGGCCATACCGTTCATTTTGATATTGAAGTGCTGGAAGTAGACCCAGTACTGGAGGCGTAAAATGCAGATCCTGTTGGCCAACCCACGCGGTTTTTGCGCTGGGGTAGACCGCGCTATCAGCATTGTTGAAAATGCGCTCGCTATTTATGGCGCGCCAATCTACGTGCGCCACGAAGTGGTACACAACCGCTACGTGGTAGACAGCCTGCGCGCGCGCGGCGCTATTTTTATCGAGCAGATAAGCGAAGTGCCGGACGGCTCGATTCTTATCTTCTCGGCGCACGGTGTCTCGCAAGCGGTACGCAACGAAGCCAAAGGCCGCGACTTAACGGTCTTTGACGCAACCTGCCCATTGGTCACTAAAGTGCATATGGAAGTGGCGCGCGCTAGCCGTCGTGGCGAAGAGTCGATTCTGATTGGCCACGCAGGCCACCCAGAAGTTGAAG
>JBOFJM010000310.1:0-5315 GCA_051656825.1 Kluyvera sp. | reverse complement strand
AGAAAAACGACAGTGCTCAGCCGATAAAGATAAAGGCAGAATTGGCAAGAACCGTGGCTGACAAAGCATGGTGTGCCAGAAATTATTATTCAGTCAGACCCAACCGACGTGCGCAGATAAGCAGTTCTGTCACCTTATGTACATTCAGTTTTCGCATGATATTTAACCGATGTGTCTCTACGGTTTTGACGCTAATACAAAGCCGCTCGCCGATGAGTCGGTTGGTAAAGCCGTCAGCGATGAGTTTGAGTATTTGCCGTTCGCGGGGCGTGAGTATTTCCGTGCTGTCATTTTTGACGTTCAGCGCGGCGTTAATTGCCTCACGATTCAGCGATGGATCGATATAGCATTTGTTTACCGCAACGCTTTGTAATGCCGCCAACAGGATTTGACGACTACTGTTCTTCAATACATACCCCAGCGCCCCCGCACTTAGCGTGCGTATCGCCATAATCTCATCCATATAGGCGGTATAGGCCAGAATCGCCATTTGCGGCAGACGGCGACGTAGCTGTGGGATGAGATCCAACCCGTTGATACCGGGTAGCCCCAAATCAAGCACCACGATATCCGGTTCATGGATGCGACAGGCGTTGTAAACCTCCAGGCCGTCGTCAATGTGGGCGACAATGTGGAAGCGCGGATAAGGGGCGAGCAGAGTAGTTATTCCATTTATAATCAGTTCATGGTCGTCGACCAGCAGGATTCTATGATCGTGCATTTTGTATTACCTCTTGATAGACGGCCTTGTTGGCCGGACCTGGCTTAAGCATCCAATGCCAAATTCAGGGCGTAGCGAAGTTCGTGAATTTCCTCTGCGGCTAACGGTAGGCCGTGTTGCACTCGGTTCTCCATATCAATGACACTGCATACCAAAGGGCTTAACCCCGCCTGTCCGAGGCAACCTTTTAAGGTATGTAGCAATGACGATGTGTTCTGCAATGAGCTTAAATTTTGTTCGAGTTCAGAAAGCAATTGGTGCAGCGACTGGCGTATTTTCTGGCGCATTGCAGCATCATTCATCGGAAGCAAAGCTTCGCCTACGGAGTGGTCTTGTTCCTCAAGAGGGATATCGCGCTCTAGCTGGTACTCCACGGCAATGGCGATACCATTGGCTAGCTGGTTGAGAGAAACGGGTTTGGTCAGATAATGCTGCATTCCAGCCTGTTTGCAGCGGCTGATCTCTTCCGGGGCGGTATTCGCCGAAAGCGCCATAATCATGCAGTCTGGGTCCAGGTTCTCTGCGTCCTGCCGCCAGCGCTGGGTACACTCCATCCCGTCCATCTCCGGCATCCGAATGTCCATCAGCACCAGGTCGAATCGTTGCTGTCGGCCCAGCATCAGCGCCTCTTTGCCGCTCGCCGCGAGGGTGAAGTCCTGCTCAAGTGAAGCCAGCATCATGCCAAAAATATCCCGATTGATGTCCGCGTCATCGACCAGCAGAATGTGTAGCCTCCAGGGTTGCACCGGAAGCGGTTCGGTATTACTGCTCGTTTCTCCTGAAAGGGCGTGGATAACCGTCTCGCGCAGTTTCCCCGGCAGGAAGCACAGGTCATCAGAGCTTAATGCACTCTCTTGTCGGGCTATCTCGCATGTCAGCCCCCAGGCACAGAGCTGGCGATGTAAGACCAGCGGCGCGTCAATCTCTCCAACCAGTGGTTCGGGTTCATGATATTTACCGAGCGGAAGTAGCAGGGAGATACAGGTGCCAAGCCCTTCGGTGCTGCGCAACTCCAGCCATCCGCCCATCATCTTCGTAAGGTTAGAGGCAATCGTCAGGCCGAGGCCCGTTCCCTGGCTATGCCCATGACTCTGGAAAAAAGGGTCGAAAACGGCTTTTTGATCGGCAAGGGAAATCCCACGCCCGCTATCGCTCACGGCAAAAATAAGGAAATCATCTCTGCGTTTTACGCTAAGGCAAATCGCGCCCTTTTCGGTAAATTTCAGGGCGTTGCCCAGCAGGTTAACCAGAATTTGCCGCAGGCGGGTGCCATCCGTTTCGAGTATCAACGGAACCCAGCGGCCGACAAACGTTTTCAGCATTAAACCTTTACTTTGACCCGGCCCCTGGATGGTATGCATTGCTTGATCCAATAACGGGAGTATTGGAGTCTCTTCGACATGTAACGACAATTGGCCGGATTCAATACGCGTAAAGTCCAACAGGTTATTGATGATACTGAGTAAAGAGAGGGTGCACTGACTGGCGGTATTGGACAGTTGCGCCTGTTTCTCGCTCATCGGGGTCAATTGCAACAGTTCGAGTGCCCCCAGCACACCGTTCAGAGGGGTGCGTAGCTCGTGGCTTATCGTCGTCAGGTGTCTGCTTTTACGCTTATTTGCCTGTTCAGCTTGCTGCTTGGCTATCGTCAGTTCGCGGGTGCGTTCGGCGACGGTATTCTCGAGGTTGAAATATTGCTCGTAGAGGGTATCGAGAAGCAAATTATAGGCGTGTGCAATGCTTCCCAGCTCGTCGTTACGGTTTTCCGGCAGCCGAACGAAAAGGGTATTTGGCCCCGTTTTCTCAATGATATCGACGAAGTCCCACAGGGGACGCGCCAGGTAGCGGTGAAGTAGCCAGAACAACATAATTGCCAGTAGCAGTAGGGTTGTCAGGGCAAAAGGTAGCTGCTCCGCCACGACTTTAAGCGCGCGTTTTAGCTCCCCGCTTGTCGGATATAAGATAAGCTGCTGCCAGCCAGGCCCTTTTAGCTCACTGCGTAATACCAGGTAGCCGGGTATTTTTTGCCATCCGTCGTGGAGCGGCGTATTCAGCAGTAGCTGTTGCAGATTTTTATGCTCGTTCTCCGTTAGCTCAGAGAAGGGCAGAATGTGATTGTGCTCATCAAGCCAGAGATTGATGTCATTACTGGAGACGTTTTGGCCGTAAGAAAGCAGGTCATTAAGTTTAACCGCTAAGCCAATCAGGATGTCATGAGAGCCTGCTGCCGCAATGGAAACACTCCAGCCAGTACCGGGGATATATTCTGGTTTTCCCCAGAACAGATTGTCATGCGTTGCACGGCGTGGAAATTGCCACAGCTCGTGTTCGCGGCGAATAAAATAGTCGGGCGAGTGTTCAAGTGGCGGCAGCAGAGAAATGCCATAGCGGCGGTCAAGAATAAAACTATCCAGATAGTATGTCTGCCCGGCTGTGCCATAAACCTGGATGAAGTTCAGATCCTGAGCTTGCTTATCCTGCGGAGTACAAATATTGGCATCAACGGGGAAATAACGGCTTTCACTTTTCGCCGCCGGATGCGTATTCATGGGCGCATAGCGATAAAGACCGTAGCTCTGTGCCAGCGACATCGCATCGCGCTCCGCCCCTTCAAAACGATGGTTGCTGAGTCCCACTCTCATGTGAGACATACGTGATAAACTCTCAATAATTCTCTGCCGACTCTGATTTAATGAAATATATGTCGTGGTGAATATAGTAATCAGCCAAATAATTAGCAGGCCAACAGATATCAGTAGCGTTAATTTCCCTACCAGGGAATGCTGATTTTTCATTGCTGTTGTCCTTAAGTAGTTTTACGGCCCGCAAAAAATCAGGCTTAGTGATGCGGAAATATTAAATGCTTTCCTTAATCTAAATTTTTTTGTGGAAACTCTATTCAATATAAAGAGTAATAAACGCAGCAAAGAATTATTGTGTAAATTTGTAAGTGAATATGATGGCAAGACGCTAAAAAAAAGATATCAGGTCTTTTACTGATGTACCCCTTGGGGTTTTTAACTGAATATGGCCTTTGTTCAGGAGGCCCTATCTATGTTTGAGAAATTAAAAAAGATCCCGGTTGTCGAGAACTTACGAATTTCATCAGATGGCGCTATCATGTTGATGGATTTGGATGACAGAACGGCACGCGGATATTTGTGTTCTCTGTCTCTGGTTCTGGCCATATTTATTGACCGTCTTGACAACTTCCCCCTAGAAACCGTGAGATATATCACGTTGTTGCTTGCCGCTAGCCCTGACATTCATGATCACTCCTTGCAGTTAATTCCTGAAGGAGGCTGGCTGTGTTGTTATTATGAAAAGAATATGTCTGGTGAAAAAATAGCCACTGAAATCGAAAAACAGCTGGCTCTGACGCGATATTTGGCAAACGTAATTGTCAGTCAAAAAAAATGCAGAGTGTGAGGCTTGTATGATATTCAATAGAGCCGTAGTTCTTCCTGCGCTGTTCGTATGTGTATTTGCTCATGGTCAAACGTTAACTTGGAAAGGTGACGATTTTTCGTTGCGCGCTCGGCAAATACCACTGGCAGTGGTATTACAAAATTTGGCTGAAAACTATGATACGCAAATCGTTATTGACCCCGCGATTACGGAGACATTTAGTGGCACTCTTCCTTCCTCCTCTCCTATTGAAACGCTAAAAAAATTAACCACGCAGTATAATTTAGTCACCTATCTTGATGGAAATACCCTGTTTGTATATCCCTCGGTAAAAGTGGAACATCGCGTTATCACACTGAAAACACTTCCCGCCAGCACATTTATTCGTTACCTGAATAAACGCGATGTGCCCGAGCAAAATAGCTGTGAAGCCAGAACGATCCCCAGCGCCAACGCGCTGGATATTAGCGGCGTTCCGGCCTGTATTACGCGTATTACGCAACTGGCTTCAATGCTGGATGTCGAGATGACCCGACGCCAGGATGATGCGGTGAGTCTGATTGTCTATCCGCTTAAGTATGCGACGGCGGTGGATGACCATTATCAATACCGTGACCAAACAGTTGTCGTACCAGGGATTGTCAGCGTGTTGCGTGATATGAGTCGCGGAAGTTCTCCGACGGCAGGCAGCAGTTCTGCCGCGACACAAGGGTTACCCATGTTTTCTGCCGATCCACGGCAGAATGCCGTTATCGTGCGCGATCGCTCGGTGAACATGGCGGGTTACCGCAAGCTTATCAACGAGCTGGATAAGCGGCCACAGATGATAGAAATCTCGGTAATGATTATTGATGTCGATGCCGGGGATGTCAGCCAGCTCGGTATTGACTGGAGCGCGGCGCTCTCTTTGGGCGGCGGTTCTATCTCGTTTAACGGCCCGGACAGTAATGCCGGAGGGGGATTCTCGACCGTTATCAGCAACACCTCCGGTTTTATGGCGCGGCTGGTGGCGCTGGAGAAAAACTCACACGCTTATATTTTGTCGCAGCCCTCGGTGGTGACGCTCAATAACATTCAGGCGGTACTGGATAAAAATGTCACGTTTTACACCAAGCTACAGGGTGACAAAGTGGCAAAACTGGAATCTATCACCACTGGCTCACTTCTCAGGGTGACGCCTCGACTG